>NZ_JAAXOY010000001.1 GCF_012396155.1 Cellulomonas septica
GGTGGGTGCGAGAAGGCGGGCGGCGAGGTCGAGGGCGAGCTGGTCGTCGAAGGCGCGGGCGATCACCGTCACGCCGAACGGGCCGCCGTCGGCCTCGCCCGCGGGCACGGCGACGGCCGCGAGGTCGACGACCTCGGCCTCGGCGACGTCGGACGGCTCCGGCTCCAGGAGCGCGGCCGCCTGGTCGGGCGGCAGGGCCCGCAGGAGGCCCGGCATCCCGGCAAGCTCGGCGACCCGGTCCTGGCAGGCGTCGCAGACCGCCAGGTGCTCCTCGAACCGTCGACGGTCCGACGGTCCGAGCGCCCCCAGCACGTACGCCGCGTCCCACTCGCGGAACGGGTCGTCCGCGGGCAGGTCGGGCCGGTCGGCGCTGTCGCGGCCGGTCATGACGTCACCCCTCTCTCCTGCAGCGCGAGCCGCAGCGCGCGCAGCCCGTAGTGCAGCCGCGACTTCACGGTGCCCTCCGGGATCTGGTTCTCGCGGGCGAGCTCCGCGACCGACCGCCCCCCGTAGTACGCCCCGACGACGACCGCCCGGTGCTCGGCGGACAGGCCCGTGAGCGCGTCCGCGACGAGCCACGCGTCGAGCACGGCCTGCGTGCCGTCGGGCGTCGGGACGTCCGGCGTCTGCTCGGTCATCTGCTCGCGCACGTGCCGGGCGCTGCGCCGGTCGTCGATCACGAGGTTGCGCGTCACCCGGTACAGCCAGGCGCGCGCCGCGTCGTCGTCGCGGGCCATCACCTCGGGGTGCCGCCACGCGCGCACCATCGCCTCCTGCACGACGTCCTGCGCGAGCTCGTGGTCACCCGTGAGCCGCACGACGTAGTGGTGCAGCGGGCGCGCGTACGCCGCGTGCAGGGCGCGCAGCAGCTCGTCCGCGTCGTCGTCCACGCGCACCCCACCTCCCGTCCTGTCACCCACACCACGGACCGCACCCGCCCCGGGTTCAGGTGAACCCGAGACCTCACCCGCCCGTGGACTCCACGGGGAGCCCGCGACACCGCACCACCCGGCGCGGGCCCGCTCCCCCGGGGAAAGGGGACCACCGTGCGACGCACCATCCTGCTCACCACCCTCGGCCTCGTCGCGACCGCCACGCTGGTCGGCTGCTCGGGTTCCGGGGACGACGACTCGGGCGCGCAGACCGAGGCCACGACCGACGAGATGACCGAGTCGACACCCTCCGACGACGGGTCGGCGGGCGCGGCCGACCTCATGACGGCCGACACCAGCCTCGGGTCGGTCGTCGTCGACAAGGACGGCATGACCGTCTACTACTTCCTCAAGGACACCCCCGGCTCCGGGACGAGCGCGTGCACGGGCGACTGCCTCACGGCCTGGCCGCCCGTCTACGCCGAGTCCGAGGACGTCGTCGCCGACGGTGTCACCGGCGAGCTCGGCACCATCGAGACGCCCGACGGCGAGTACCAGGTCACGATCGACGGCCGGCCCGTCTACCTGTTCGCGCAGGACATGGCGCCCGGGGACGTCAACGGCCAGGGCGTGAACCAGGTCTGGTACGCGGTCGCGCCGGACGGGTCGCAGGTCGGCCCGTGACGCTCAGCCCTCCGCGCCGGTCTCGACGTTGAGGATGTTGCCGTCCGGGTCCGCGAACCAGGCCGCCTTCATCTCGCCCGAGACCAGCACCCCGTCCTGCCACGTGCCCTCGGGCACGTCGAAGGTCTGGAAGTCGACGCCCCGGTCGCGCAGGTCCGCGACCTCGGCGTCGAACCGGTCCGCCGACAGCTGGAAGGAGATCGCCGTCGCCTGGTTGGTGCCCGCGTACCCCGAGGGGTACACGAGGAACGAGCCGCCCCCTGACCGGTACATCACGCCCTCCGCGGCGTCCCCAGCGCTGGTGAACCCCAGCGTGGTCTCGTAGAACGCGCGCGCCTTCTCGAGGTCCGTGACCGCGAGGACGGGGATGGCGTCGAAGTCGGAGAGCATGACGGCCTCCTGGGCGGGCCAGACGACCCTCGGCTGGCCGGCGGCTCGACGCTAGGACCGGGGCCGTGACAGGGTCAATCGCGCTGCACGGACGTGCACGTTGTCGATCCTGGCGCGGCCCGCGCGTCATGGGGTCGTCCGCCGGGCACCGCCGCCCGGTTCCTGCGAGCGACGGAGAACCACCATGCGCTACATGCTGCTCATCTGCACCGACCCGACCGGCGAGCCCTACACCCCCGAGGGCGACCGCATCCAGGACTGGCTCGACGAGACCGGGTCCGCCCGGCTGCACGGCGACCGCCTGCGTCCCGTGTCCGACGCCCGCACCGTCCGCGTGCGCGGCTCCGAGACGCTCGTGTCCGACGGCCCCTTCGCCGAGACCGCCGAGCACATCGCCGGCTACGACGTCGTCGAGTGCGAGTCGCTGGACGACGCGCTGCGGATCGCGGCCGGGCACCCCATGGCCCGCTTCGGGCGCGTCGAGGTGCGGCCGTTCTGGCCGTTCGAGGGCTGAGGCGCGCCGACGCGCAGACCTGAAACGGGTGGACGGGCACCCCGCCCCGGTGAGGTAGAGTTTCCGAGGCCCCTGCGGGGGCCATCGGGCTGTGGCGCAGCTTGGTAGCGCACTTGACTGGGGGTCAAGGGGTCGCAGGTTCAAATCCTGTCAGCCCGACACATCAGGCCTGGTGAGACGGTGTCTCACCAGGCCTGAGGAGTCTCTGGACATGGTCCATCCCGCGTTTATCCCGCGTTTTCGGCTCACGAGCACCGTCGCGGGAGCGTCAACGTCGAGCCTGGCCGGCAGCGTCGCGCACTGCGTCGCGACATCTGAGCGGGGTGCGCACACCTCTCTGCATGACCACGCAGACCCATCTCCCGAACGACGTCGCCGGCCCGAGCTCGAGGGTCCCGGGCCTCGAACCGCTGCTGAGCATCGACGCACTGGCCGAGTACGTCGGCGTGCCGGTGGTCACGATCTATCGGTGGCGCACGGAAGGCAAGGGGCCGTGCGCCCTGCGCATCGGCCGGCACCTGAAGTTCCCGTTGTCGTCTGTGCAGAGCTGGCTCGACAGCGTGCGGGAAGCCTCGCCGGGGACGTATCGCGCCGGGCGGTGAGCGGACGTGCCTAGGTCACGGCTGGGGGTGGGCGCGTTCGGCGAGATCTCGACGCAGCAAACACCCGGCGGCCGGTTCCGAGCCCGGGTGCGCTACCGGGACGGGCATGGCCGCTACCGCCAGCTCGAGTCGACCGGTGGCAGCCGGGCCGAGGCGCGGAGGCGGTTGCAGCTCAAGATGTCGACGGTGTCCGACGAGCTCGAGCCGACGGGCGAGATCACGGGCGGCACCGCGTTCGCGGACCTCGTGGCGTACTGGCTCGCGGCTCTGGAGGCCGAAGGCGAGCTGGCGATCAGCACGCGTGAACGATACGCGTGGGAGGCCGAGCACCTCCTGCTGCCGGCGTTCCGGAACTTCACCGTCCGCGAGATCACCGTGGCTCGAGTGGAACGCTGGCTCACGCAGCAGCGTGCATTCAGCTACGCCCGTGCCGTGCACTCGAAGAAGATCCTCAGCCTGGTGATGGGCCTCGCGGTGCGGCTCGAGGCGGTCGACCGCAACCCGGTCCAGGCCACGCGACGTCTCAAGCGGCCTGCCCGGCCTCCGATGGCCCTCGAAGCGGTCGAGCTCGACGTCATCCGCGACGCCGTCGCGTCATGGCGACGGAACGAAACGTCGGTGGGCCCCAGACCGGATGGTCAGCTCGAGGCGATCATCGAGGTCATGGTCGGCACGTCCGCGCGCATCGGGGAGGCGCTCGCTCTGCGCATGTGCGACCTCGACCTCGACGCCGAGCCGCCGACCATCCGGATCGCCGGCACGATCGTCTCGCCCAAGAGCCGGCCGACGTACCGACAGGACCACCCGAAGTCCGCGAGATCGGTGCGCCGGGTCGCCGTGCCGTCCTTCACTGTCGAGGCCGTGCTCTCGCGGCTCGCAGTAACAGGGCCACTGCAGCAGGACCACCTCGTCTTCTTCAGCCGCAACAACACGCCCCTCACGACCGCGAACGTTCGACGTCGACTCCGCGATGCGCTGCAGTCCGCGGGAGTTGCGACGGTGACGCCGCACGCTTTCCGTCGCACGGCCGCTACGGTGGTCGACAAGCACGGCGGGCTCGACCTCGCCGCTGAGCTCCTCGGGCACACCTCGACCGCGATCACGCGGCTCCACTACATCCAGCCGGACGAGCAGGTGGACGCACGAACGGCCGAGATCCTCGAGCACCTGGCGCCGGGCAGCGGTCGCCACGCGAAAACGATCCCCCGATGACACCAGTGCGATCTGCGCCGTGCGTGTGGCAGGGCACAGACATGACCCTGACCCTAAAGTGCGCCGCAGTGCAGTTGAGCGGCGTGCAGATCTCGGCGCTTCCCCGAAACTTCGCCCTGAACTGGGCTGACGCCGGGAATCTGAGGGCGTCGTGGACCCATCTTGTGGCGTCGAATCGGTCGTCCTCGGGGCCGTTGGGTGCCGCGAGGTGTTCAACTGTCCAGCGCCATGGACCCCCGGCCGTGTGTAGGTCGAGTCGATGCCCCACAGTCGAAGGGTCGGCCCTGGCGTGGAGATGCCGAGGGTTCAGCCCGACAGGGGCGTCTCCAGCATGCCGAAGTTGTCGGCTATCGGTCCCCCTTCCGTTCATGGATCGTTTGGCCGAACGACATAGAGGTGTGTCTAAATAGAGCCATGTCGAATCAAGAGCGCGATCTCGTCATCGTCGGATCGGGCCCCGCGGGGTACACCGCGGCGATCTACGCGGCCCGCGCGGGCCTCGCGCCGCTCGTCGTGGCCGGCTCGGTGACTGCCGGCGGTGCGCTGATGAACACCACCGAGGTGGAGAACTTCCCCGGCTTCCCCGACGGGATCCAGGGCCCCGAGCTCATGGACCAGCTGCAGAAGCAGGCCGAGAAGTTCGGTGCCGAGGTGCTGTGGGACGACGCCGTGTCGCTGTCCCTGGACGGTCCGGTCAAGACGGTGACCGTGTGGGGCGGCGAGACGTACGAGGCGCGCGCCGTCATCCTGTCCACCGGCTCCGCCTACCGTGAGCTGGGCCTGGACGACGAGAAGCGCATGTCCGGGCGCGGGGTCTCCTGGTGCGCGACCTGCGACGGGTTCTTCTTCCGCGACCAGGAGATCATCGTCGTCGGCGGTGGCGACTCCGCCGTCGAGGAGGCGACCTTCCTCACCCGCTTCGGCAAGCGGGTCACGCTCGTGCACCGCCGCGACCAGCTCCGTGCCTCGAAGATCATGGCCGACCGCGCCGCCGCGGACCCGAAGATCGAGTTCGCGTGGAACTCCGAGGTCGTCGCGATCCACGGCCAGGACAAGGTCACCGGGGTGACGCTGCGCGACACCCTCACCGGCGAGACCCGTGAGCACCCCGCGACCGGCGTGTTCGTCGCGATCGGCCACGTGCCGCGCACCGACCTGCTGGTCGGGCAGATCACGCTCGACGAGAACGGCTACGTCGAGGTGCAGGGCCGCTCCACGCGGACCAACCTGCCGGGCGTGTTCGCCGCGGGAGACGTCGTCGACCACACCTACCGGCAGGCCATCACCGCCGCCGGCTCCGGGTGCGCCGCCGCGCTCGACGCCCAGCACTACCTCGCCGCCCTCGGTGACGCCGCGCACCAGATCGCCGACCCGACTCCCACCCCCGAGATCCTGGAGACCGCCCGATGAGCCCGACCGTCGTGACCGACGCGACCTTCGCCTCCGACGTCCTGCAGTCCGAGCTGCCGGTGCTGGTCGACGTGTGGGCGACGTGGTGCGGCCCGTGCCGACAGCTGTCGCCGATCGTCGACCAGATCGCGGAAGACTACGCGGGCCGTCTGGTGGTGACGAAGCTCGACGCGGACGCCAACCCGGCCACGGTCGAGCAGATGGGCGTCGTCTCGATCCCCACCCTGGCCGTCTACTCTGCCGGCGAGCTCGTGACGTCGATCATCGGTGCCCGCCCGAAGGCTGCGATCGTCGCCGAGCTCGAGAAGGTCCTCGCGTGACCGCGACCCTGCCGAGCCCGGCGCCCGCGGTCGAGACACGTGGACGGCTGTCGACGCTCGACCGCTGGCTCCCGGTGTGGATCGGCCTGGCGATGGTCGCCGGACTGGTCCTCGGCCGGTTCGTGCCCGCCCTCGGTGACGCGCTGGAGGCGGTGCAGGTCGGCGGCATCTCCGTGCCGATCGGTCTCGGCCTGCTCGTGATGATGTACCCGGTGCTCGCCAAGGTCCGCTACGACCGGGTCGCGTCCGTGACCGGAGACCGGCGGCTGCTCGTGAGCTCGCTGGTGCTCAACTGGGTCGTCGGACCGGCCGTGATGTTCGCACTCGCGTGGCTCCTGCTGCCCGACCTGCCCGCCTACCGCACGGGTCTGATCGTCGTCGGTCTCGCCCGTTGCATCGCCATGGTGGTCATCTGGAACGACCTGGCCTGCGGCGACCGGGAGGCTGCCGCGGTCCTGGTGGCGATCAACTCGGTGTTCCAGGTCGTCGCGTTCTCGCTGCTGGGCTACTTCTACCTGACGGTCCTGCCGGGGTGGCTGGGCCTGGACACCCAGGGTCTGGACGTCTCCGTCGGGCAGATCGCGCTCAACGTGCTGGTCTTTCTCGGGGTGCCGCTGGCGGCGGGGTTCGCCTCGCGATGGATCGGTGAGCGCACCCGCGGCCGGGACTGGTACGAGGAGCGGTTCGTCCCGCGGATCGGGCCGTGGGCGCTGTACGGGCTACTGTTCACGATCGTCCTGCTGTTCGCGCTGCAGGGCGACGCGGTGACGAGCAACCCGCTCGACGTGGTCCGGATCGCGGTCCCGCTCCTGGCGTACTTCGCGATCATGTGGGGCGCCGGCATGGTCGCGGGCTACGTGCTCGGACTCGGGTACGCCCGATCCACGACCCTCGCGTTCACCGCCGCGGGGAACAACTTCGAGCTCGCGATCGCGGTCGCGATCGCGACGTTCGGAGCCACGTCCGGCGAGGCCCTCGCGGGGGTCGTCGGCCCGCTGATCGAGGTCCCGGTCCTCGTCGGCCTCGTCTACGTCTCGCTGGCCCTCGCTCGCCGCTGGCCGGTACCCGTCTCCGCTGGAGGTGCTGTCGATGACGACTGACACGACCTGCACGCCGCTGACGCCGATCGCCACCCGGGCGATGAGCGCGGGCGCGGCGGACGACGTCGCCCGGTCGCTCAAGGCGCTCGCGGACCCGCTGCGCCTGCGGGCGCTGTCACTCATCTCCGCGAGCCCGACGGGAGAAGCCTGCGTCTGCGACATCAGCGAGCTCACCGACGTCTCCCAGCCGACGGTGTCGCACCACCTGAAGGTGCTCAAGGAGGTCGGGCTGCTCACGTCCGAGCGACGCGGCACCTGGGTCTACTACCGCATCGCCCCGGCGCACCGCGGCGCCCTGCGGTCGCTCCTGGAGACGTTCGCCCCGGCCACAGTCAACCCGGCTCCCGACGTCGAGGAGACCGGCGCGGACCAGCAGCCGGCCGATCTGGACCGTCTGCTCGACCGTGTCGCGGCAGACCTCGCCTTGCGGTTCCCCGCGATCGGAGCGGAGCGCGTCCGTGACGTCGTGCGCGACTCGTCGACCGCGCTGGCGCGGAGCGCGGGGGTGAGCAAGCACCTCGTCGTGCTGACCGAGCGGTTCGCCCGTCAGCGGCTCGAGGACCTGGGCCGAGCAGTCACGGGCGACGGCGTCCCGCACGTGCTCTTCGTGTGCGTCGCCAACGCGGGGCGCTCGCAGCTCGCGGCAGCGCTCCTGCACCGGTACGCCGGTGACGCGGTGGTCGTGCGCTCGGCGGGGTCCGCTCCCGCGTCAGACGTCCACGCACACGTCCGGGCCGCGCTCGACGACCTCGACGTCGGCAACGGCGTCTTTCCCAAGCCGCTCACCGACGACGCCGTCCGCGCGGCCGACGTCGTCGTGACGATGGGATGCGGCGACGTGTGCCCCGTCTACCCGGGGACCCGCTACGAGGACTGGGCCGTCGGCGACCCCGCCCTCGCCTCACGGGAAGGGGTCGCCGCGATCCGCGACGACATCGACGCCCACGTCCGTGCGTTGCTGCACGAGCTCGTCCCGGACCTCGCGCTGCCGCGCACCTGACCGACGCCCCACCACCCGCACGACCGACTCCTAGGAGCATCATGAGCACCACGACCGACAAGCCCAGCGTCCTGTTCGTCTGCGTCCACAACGCCGGACGCTCGCAGATGGCGGCCGGGTTCCTCACCGCCTTGTCGGGGGGCGCGGTCGAGGTCCGCTCGGCGGGTTCGGCACCGGCCGACCAGGTCAACCCGGTCGCCGTGGAGGCGATGGCGGAGGTCGGCATCGACATCCGCGCCGAGCAGCCCAAGGTGCTGACCACCGAGGCGGTCCAGGCGTCGGACGTCGTCGTCACCATGGGCTGCGGCGACGCGTGCCCCTTCTTCCCCGGCAAGCGCTACGAGGACTGGGTGCTCGAGGACCCGGCGGGCCAGGGCATCGAGTCGGTCCGCCCGATCCGTGACGAGATCCGCCGGCGTATCGAGGTCCTCCTCGGCGAGCTCGGCGTGACCCCGGTCGCGGTCTGACAGGTGACGACATGGCCGCACCGGCGGAAGTTGCGGAGGCGGAGGTAGCCTCGACGGGTGCCGTCGACCCGCTCAGCATCGTCGCCGGTGCCTGTCTCCGAGACCGGCACCGGCGCGCTGCGGGCTGCGATGGCGCGCGAGCGGGCCGAGGACATCTCGCGCCTGCTGCGCGTCGTGTCCGAGCCGACCCGACTGCAGCTCCTGAGCCTGATCTTCCAGGCGCCCGACGGGCGTGCGCGGGTGGTCGACCTCACCGCGGCGCTGCGGCTGCGGCAGCCGACGATCAGCCACCACCTCAAGCTCATGGACGAGGCGGGGATCGTCGCACGCGAGCCGATCGGACGCGAGGTCTGGTACTCGATCGTGCCGGGACGCCTCGAGGCGATCGGCGACCTGCTGCGCTGACTCGCGGCCGCTCTTCGGGGAGCGCTCGATGAACGCGGCGTACGCCGCTCAGCAGGCGGCGGTGCTGGCCGACCCGGACCGTGTGCAGCTCCTCGCACTGATTCTGAGCGACCCGGGGGGCGAGGCGTCGGCGGACTCGATCGCCGGCGACCGAGACGCGCGCGCGGTACGTCGGCACCTCGAGGCGATGGCTTCCGTCGGTCTGCTCGACCGGATGGGTTCGGGGACGAGCGCGACGTACCGGCCGACGCACGACGCCCTGGCGCGGTTCGGTGCGCTGCTCGGTTCCGAGTCGTCGGCACCCGTCGACCCGCCGCCCGATGTGCTCCGTCGAGTGAGCGATCAGCTCGTGATCCGGTTCGCTGGGTCGCTCTCGGCCGAGACCGTCAACAGGTTCGTCGACGAGAGCTACGAGCTGCTCGCGTCACGCGCGACCGTCCGCACCCACCTGCCCGTCTTGACCGCGCGGTTCGCGGCCGAGCGACTGGAGGCACTCGCCGACGTACGGTCGGCACGGCAGCATGACGGGGCAGACGTGCTCTTCGTCTGCGTGCACAACGCCGGGCGTTCGCAGCTGGCCGCCGCTGCCTTACGCACCCGCGCCGGGGCCTCGGTCCGAGTGCGCACCGCCGGATCGGTCCCCGCCAGCCGCATCGAGCACACGGTGCTCGAGGTCATCGAGAGGCGCGGATGGACACCCGCGCTGGAGTTCCCGAAGCCGTTGACGGACGAGGTCGTGCGAGCGTCCGACTATGTGATCACGATGGGCTGTGGCGACGCCTGCCCGGTCGTCCCGGGACGGACCTACCTCGACTGGAGGCTCGACGACCCGGCCGGACGACCCGTCGACGAGGTGGAGTCGATCGCGGACGAGGTCGACGCTCTCGTGCGAGGCCTCGTCGAGCAGATCCGCAGCTCCCACCACTCGGGTCGCTGATCGTCGCGTCAGCCCTGCGGCGCGAGGTCGGAGAGCAGCGACTCGACCCGCCTCGCGATGTCGTCGCGCAGGGGGCGGATCCCGTCGACGTCCCAGTCGGCCGGGTCGGGCAGCGACCACGTCACGACTCGAGGGTGAGCCGGCAGGTGCAGCCCGGGCTTGAGAGCGACGAGGAGGTCGGCCTCGGCGGCCAGCTCAGGGGTCAGCAGCCGTGGGACCTGGTCGGACCGGTCGATGCCGAGCTCCGCGAGGGAGTCGAGAACCGTCTGGCTGACGTGCTCGTCCGGCTCTGTTCCGGCCGAGAGCACGCGCACGCCGGGAACCGCCTGAGCGACGGCGAGCCCTGCCGCGAGCTGCGAGCGACCGGCGTTGTGCACGCAGACGAACAGCACCGTCACCTGACCGGTCTGCTCTGTGCGAGCGGCGACCCGACGCCCGGGAGTGGTCGTGGTGCGGTCTGTCATGCGCGCAGCGTCCCACGCATCACCGCGGTGTCTCACGCGGTGATCACCGCACCGCTGCCTGTCAGGGCGAGGTGGGGCGTGTCGGCGGGGTCATCCCAGCGATAGCCGACCCCGCGCAGTGTGACGATCGACTGGGCGACACCGAGGGCGTGCAGGCGAGCGCGGATCCTTGTGACCGCGGCGACGAGGGCGCCGTCGGGGTCGCGCGCCCCGGGCCACAGCGACCACAGGTCCTCCCGGGCGACGACCGCTCCCGCTCGCTGAGCGAGCCGCCACAGGACGGCGAACTCCGTGACGGAGGTCTGGAGGCGCCGCCCACCGACGCGAGCGGCCAGGCGGGCGTGGTCCATCTCGAGAGTGCCGAGCCGGAGCGTGACCTCGGGACGCGGGGGGTCGATCCAGACGGGTGCGAGAACGCGCAGCATCTGGATGGGCGACAACGGCAGACTCAGCGCCGGTGTCCCGCCGGCGACGATCGCGGAGGCCGCGCGAGCCACGTCACCGTCGCCGAGTGCCACCAGCACCGGGCAGTGCAGATCGAGGCGCAGGCGCGTGACGAGGTCGGCGGGATCGGGCACGGGTGCCCGCGCGGACAGCACGACCACCTGTGGCGGCCTCTGACGCAACGCGGTCAGCACGCTCGCCGAGTCGGCGTACCGCTCGGCGTGGATCCCGGCGCGCTCGAGAGCGTCCGTCGTGGACGGGGTGAGCTCGTCGCTGTCTACGACCGGCAGCACTCCTGGAAGGCGCCCGCCGCGTCTCCACTCGCGGATGGCGTCGTCGACCCGAAAGTGCGCGGTGACCCCCTGCACGACCGCGGACATGACCGGATGTCCTCCCTGCGCCCTGGTCGGCTCCGGCTCAGCCGAAGCGTCCACTGATGTAGTCCTCGGTGCGCTGGTCCGCAGGGTTCTCGAAGATCTTCCCCGTGTGGTCGTACTCGACCAGGACCCCGCACCGCTCTCCCGTGCGGACGTCGACGTCGGCCGTGAAGAAGGCGGTCCGATCGGCGACGCGTGCGGCCTGCTGCATGTTGTGGGTGACGATGACGATCGTGTAGCGGCTGCGCAGCTCGGCGATGAGGCTCTCGATGCGCAACGTCGCGATGGGGTCGAGCGCCGAGCAGGGCTCGTCCATGAGGATCACATCAGGCTCGACGGCGATGGTGCGTGCGATGCACAGGCGCTGCTGCTGCCCCCCGGACAGGCTGTACGCGCTCTGCTTGAGCTTGTCCTTCACCTCGTCCCACAGTGCAGCGCGCGTCAGCGCCTGCTCGACGTGGTCGTCCATCGAGCCGACCTTCATGCCCGTGACGCGGGGGCCGTAGGCGATGTTGTCGTAGATCGACTTCGGGAACGGGTTCGGCTTCTGGAAGACCATCCCGATACGGCGGCGGACCTCGATCGCGTCGACGCCCGCGCCGTACAGGTCCTGACCCCAGTAGCGCACGCTGCCCGTGACGTGCGCGCCGACGATCAGGTCGTTCATGCGGTTGAGCGAGCGCAGGATCGTCGACTTGCCGCAGCCGGAGGGGCCGATGAGGGCCGTGACCTCATGCTCGCCGAACACGAGCGAGACGTCGCGGACGGCTCGGTGCGTCCCGTAGAGCACGTCGACGTCGTCGCACTCGAGCACGGCGACGGGGTGGGGCGGCACCTCGCGATGCACGCCCGGCTCGGGGCGGGTGCTGATCGATCCGCCGGCGGCATCGCGCCTCGCGTCGTCGACGGTCGACGTGGTGCTGGTCATGGCGTGGCGTCCTTCGGTCGGTGCGCTCACCAGCGGCGCTGGTAGCGGTTGCGGATGACGATGGCGAGGGCGTTCATGGCGAGCAGGATCACCATCAGCAGGACTGACGCGGCAGCGGCGAGCTCGCGGAACCCCGCCTGCGGGCTGTTGGTCCAGCCATAGATCTGGATGGGCATCGTGGTGAAGCCGCTGAGCAGCCCGTTCGGGTCGAACGAGATGAACACCAGCGCGCCGAGCAGCAGCAGTGGCGCGGCCTCGCCGAGCGCGCGTGAAAGCGCGAGGATCGTGCCGGTCGCGATGCCGGGGATCGACGAAGGCAGGGTGATCCGCCAGGCGGTCTGCAATGGTGTCGCGCCAAGGGCGAGGGAAGCCTCACGCATCTCCGCCGGCACCGCTCGCAGCGCCTCCCTCGTCGCGATGATGACCACCGGGAGGATCAACAGGGCCAGGGCGAGGGCGCCGCCGATGACGATGTTCTTGTTGCGGACGCCGATCAGGGTGAGGGCCCCGATCGCGAGCATCCCGTAGATGATCGACGGGATCGCCGAGAGGTTTTGGATGTTGAGCTCGACGAACCGGTTGATCCAGTGCCGCCGGTCGGCGAACTCCTCGAGGTGCAGCGCGGCGGCGATCCCGAGGGGGATGGCGAGCACGGCCGTTGTGACGATGACCCACAGCGAGCCGAGCACGGCGGGCCGCGCGCCGGCTTCCTCGGGTCGGGACGACGGGTACTCGGTGAGCAGACGTGCGTCCAGCCGCGGAGCACCGGCGTCGATCGTCGTGACGACGAGCGCGATGAGCGTGACGAACGCGATCAGCAGGCTGAGCCAGAGCAGCCCGAGGAAGACGAGGGAGGCTGTGCTGTGGTCCTTCGTGCGACGTCCGGTGGCGAGCCGGGTCGTGGTCGCGGACAGCGCGGTCATCAGTAGGCCTGCCGGAAGCGTCGGACGAGCCGGATCGCGATGAGATTGACGACGAGCGTCAGGACGAACAGCAGGAGCCCGACGGCGAAGAGGGTGTTGTACTGCAGCGACCCCACGCGCGCGTCACCGAGGGCCATCCGCGCGATGAAGCCGGTCATGGTCGCCCCCTCCATCGTGGGGTCGGTCACCATCTGCGGCCGGGCACCGGCGGCGATCGCGACGATCATCGTCTCGCCGATCGCGCGGGAGATCCCAAGGACGATGGCCGCCACGATCCCGGACAACGCGGCCGGGACGACGACGCGCAGGCTCGTCTGCATCCGGTTCGCGCCGAGCGCGGCGGACCCCTGCCGCAGCGCCTGCGGGACCGCGGACATCGCGTCCTCGGAGAGCGAGGCGACCGTCGGGATGATCATCACGCCCATGACGAGACCCGCCGCGAGGATGGAGAACGTGCCGACCTGGATTCCGAACCACTCCTTGAGCACGACGGGTGCGACCCATGTGAGCGCGAAGAAGCCGAGCACGACTGTTGGGATGCCGGCGAGGATCTCGAGGATCGGCTTGAGGACGCGCCGGACTCGGTCGCGGGCGTACTCGGCGAGGTAGATCGCGGCTCCCAGTCCGAACGGGACAGCGACCGCCAGGGCGATGCCGGTCGTCCAGAACGTCGCGGTGACCAGCGGCAGGACCCCGAACGTCGGGTCGGCGAACTGCGGTGCCCAGCGCGTTCCTGTGAGGAACTCGACGACCGAGACCTCTCGGAAGAACTCGAGCGCCGGAAGGAGAAGCGAGATGACGATCCCGAGGGTGATCGCGATCGAGAGGTACGCCGCCAGGCGCAGCAGCAGCCGGACGAGCTGTTCGCCACGGCGAGGTCGGCTGCTGGAGAGGTCGGGAGGGCCGCCCTGCACCGACCGGCGCTGCGCGCGCAGACCGGCCGGTGCAGAGGCACGGACTGTGCTCATGTCAGCCGTCGACCAGCGAGGCGAGCTCGTCCTGGGCCGTCGTGACCTGCTCGTCCGTCAGCGGGACGAAGAGGGCGTCCTCGGCCGCCGAGACGGCGTTCGCGACGTAGAAGTCGACGAAGTCGCGCAGGGCGGCGTTGTCCGCGTAGCGGGTGTTGTTGACGTAGATGAACAGAGGCCGGCCGAGCGGCTCGTACGAACCGTCCTGGACCGTCTCCGTCGACGGGACCACGCAGCCGGACCCGTTGTCGACGGCGAGGAGCTTGATCGTGTCGGCGTACTCCTCCGCATAGCTCAGCCCGAAGAACCCGATGCCGCCTGCGGCCCCCGCGACGCCCTGGACCGTGAGGTTGTCGTCCTCGGAGGGTGTGTAGTCGGCACGGATCGCGCCCTCCTCACCGTTGATCGCGTCGGTGAAGTAGTCGAACGTCCCCGAGTCGGTGCCCGCTCCGTACAGCGCGAGAGGCTCGTCCGGGAAGGACGGGTCGACGTCCTTCCAGCTCATGACCGTGCCCTCTGCTGTGGGTCCCCAGATCGTGGCGAGCTGCTCGGTCGTGATGCACTCGAGCCAGTCGTTCTCCGGGTTGACCACGACGGAGAGCCCGTCGTTGGCGATGACGATCTCGGTGTACTCGACACCCGCCTCCTCACAGGCGGCGGTCTCGTCCTCCTCGATCGGGCGCGAGGCGTTCGAGATGTCGGTCTCGTCCGCGCAGAACTTCTTGAACCCACCGCCGGTGCCGGAGGTGGCGACGGTGACGTCCACGTCGGGCTGCTCGTCGCGGTAGAGCGTCGCGGCAGCAGACGTGAGCGGCTCGACGGTGGACGAGCCGTCGGCGACGACCTGCCCCGACAGCGCCGAGCCGCCGGTCGAGTCGCCTGAGACATCCGCACCCGCGGCGGGGTCCTGCCCGCCGCACGCGGTCAAGGCCAGCAGGAGGCCGGCTGCCCCGAGGGCGGCCGACGAGCGAAGGCGGAGTGTGGACACGTGGGGGTTCCCGTCTCTCGTGCGAGCACCGGTGCGCTCGGCCATCTGGACGGATTGATAGAAGTCGGTCTATCGAAACAGGAGGTGAACCACAGTGCAACGAGAGATGATGAATAGATGGTCACCTATTCATCGGTGATCCGGCATCGGGAGGTGCGGCATGACCAGCGACGTCATGGTCTCCGTCGAGCTAGCGGCCCCACCGGCGACGGCATGGGACGCGGTCGCCCGCACCGGGCGCGCGACGGTCGCCGGCAACCGGCGGCCGCGCCGCCTGCGGCTGTCGACGGCGGACATGACGGTCGAGGTCTTCGTCCCCGACGAGGACGCGATCGGCACCGCGGTCTGGGACGGCCAGGAGTTCCGCGTCTCGGTTCACCTCGTCCCTCGTGCGACCGGTCGAAGCCTGCTCATCCTCACCGCGGCACCGATGCGGGAGTCGTTGCACGTGTTCGGTGACTCGCACTCCCGCCGGGCGCACCGGCTCGCCCACACCGCGCTGCGCGCGTTCGCCGATGCCGTCGCCCACGACGCCGAACGCGACGGCGCCCGGCCGACGACGGTCAGGAAGGGTCGACACTCCGACCGTGCGGCTCGCCCGAGCTGAAGTCCACGTCTGGCGCCGCGAGCTCGGTTCGCGCGGTCGTCGTATCGTCAGCCTCGCGCGCGCCTCGCGAGCTCATTGATGCGGTGCCGAAGGGCCGGGTCGTGGTCGCCAGACTCGACGCGTCGAACGAACTCGGCCGCCTCCGTCTCGCTGATCAGCCCGGCGCGCAGCACCGGAGCGAGACGTGCACGGACGTGCTGGGCGCAGACACCACGGAGGACCTCCTGCTGGGCCAACACGATCGCGTCGCACCGCTACGAGGTGCGGACCGCCGTCCTGCGTGCCACGTCCACCGTGGTGGCGGATCGCGGGCTGCTGGGGGTGACGATGACGGCGATCGCGAAGGAGGCCGGCATCGGGCGAGCCACGCTGTACAAGTACTTCCCCGACGTCGAGTCCGTCCTCCAGGAGTGGCACTCCGAGCAGGTGCACGCGCATCTGGAGCAGCTTCACGCGCTCGCCGCCGATGCCGGCGACCCCGTCGAGCGGATTCGACGTGTGCTCTGCACACACGGCGTGAACCTGTTCGAGTCGCGGATCGACGCCGGTGCGGCGGCCGTGGTCGCGTCGCGGCACGCGAGCGGCCGGTTCGAGGAGCACGGATCTGCCTTGCAGCGCCTGGTGGCAAGTCTGATCAGGACCGCGCAGGCCGATCCCAGGTGCGTGACGACCTGGATGCGGACGAGCTCGCCCTGTTCGCGATCAGTGCAGTTTCGGGAGCTGGGAGCGCAGCCTCGAAGGTGGCGGCCCTCCGGCTCGTCGACACGACCTGCGCCGCCCTAACGCCATAACCGGACGACCGTCGTCGGGCGCTGCGTAGGTGCTACACCGAGTCTCCGATCCGCCGCCGCAACGGTCGACGCAGGTGCAGCGCCATCGACATCGCGATGACGTGTCGATGACGCGCCCGGACGCCGGTGGACGCCCCCACGGCGTCACCGACGCGTCTAGTGAGCGTGAGGAGGGTCGCTGCCGACGACAGATCGGAGGCGACCATGAGCACGAGCCTGCGCGGCCAGCCGCAGCGCATCACCAGAGACCACGCGTCGCTGCTCGGGGCGCTCGAACGCATCGACTCTGAGGGCTGGGACGGCCCGAGCGCGACGGAGCTGCTGACGTTCGTCCGCGTCCAGATCGCTCGCCCGCTCGCCATCGACGTGGGTCTGCGCGGGCTTGCCGCGTCGCAAGGCGAGGCCTCGGCGTGGCAGGCAGCGTGGGTCGCGATGACGAAGCCCGCGATCCGGCGGGCCGAGTCGCCGTGGGGCGTCGTCTGGCGCGCGGCCAAGCGAGCAGCGCTGGGTGAGGTGATCGCGGCCCGGTACGGCAAGGTCGAGCGTCGAGCATGGGAGCTGCTGCGCCCGGCGGACGGCTCGGCGCCCGTCCGGCTGCCGCTCAGCCTCGACGTCCTCCTGGAGAACGGCTGGGAGGCTGCGACGCCCGAGCCCGCGGCCGGCGAGCTCCTCCCGGTGATCGACTGCGTCGTCTCGGCGCTCGTCGAGAACGGGTGGCCCGACGAGGAGGCCCGGCGGATCGTCCGTGCGGTCGTCGACCTTCCCGACGCCTCGAACGGTCCACGCTCAGGAGCGCTCGGCTGGCGGCACATGGCTCGCGACCTCGATCTCCCGCCGTGGCAGGCGCGTCGTCTGTGCGTGGCGCTGCGTGGGACGGCGACATGGTCCGGTCTGATCGCGAGGATCCTGCGTGACGGTCCGGCCGCAGCCGCCACGCCACCGATGCGCGCCGCCCTTCGTTCGACCCGGGTACGCCGGCACCGGTCCCCCGTGCTCGCCGCGGAGCGAAGTGGCGCGCCGCTCGACGGTCCACAGCCCGCTTCGCGGTGAGCCTGTCCACAGATCCGACCGGATCAGCGGCGCGCGTTGGCAGACTCGTGGCACACCTGCACCTATGACGACGTCCACGATGCTCTGGGACACGTGCCCAAGATGCGCGCGTCGCGCCGAAGGGTGTGCAATGGGCGCTCCGACGCAGTCGTCGAGCCGGTTCGCGGGCGCGCGGACCGCAGGGGGCGGGTGTCCGATGAGGCATCGACACATCTCCACGCGCTCCGCGTTGGGCGGGCTTCTCCTCGCCGGCGCGGTCCTCCTCGCTGGCTGCACTCAGCCGGGACCGGACTCGACCGCCACGACTACTGCGTCGCCGGCATCTCCGACACCGTCGGCGAGTCCGACGCCGACGAAGGACCCCGCCACCGCCTCGGCAGAGGCCGCGATCCTTGATGCCTACCGTGGCTACTGGGCGGCGAAGGTGACGGCGTTCAGCGACCCCACCGTGGAGCCGGGTGCGGAGCTCGAGCGGTTCGCCGTCGATACGGCGTTCGCGGAGGTCATCTCGGGCGTCTACACGTTCCGTCGCAACGGCATCAAGGTCCTCGGCGAACCGACGCTCTCCCCCCACGTCTCGGACATCGTCGTCGGCGAGCAGGGCACGGCCACGATCGTCGACTGCGTCGACGGCGCCAATTGGACCCCGGTGTACGCCGCGACCGGAGAGTCCGCGGCGCAGCCGGGCCAGGCGTCGAAGCTGACGACGACGAGTACCGCGTACTACTACGTCGACCGCTGGACCATCCGGTCGTCAGTCGTCGACCACGAAGCGCCATGCTGATCGACGGTGCTGTCGCAGTGGCACTGGCGCTCGGCTCTGTCATCGGTACGAGCGGCGAGGTCGTCTGCTCGTCGCACTCGACGTTCTGCGTCATTGACGTCGGCACGCCGGGCGCGCCCGCCCAGCCCGCACCGCCCGCGGGTGGGGGCAGCGGGAGCGGCGCGGAGCGTCGGTGCATCGTCTCCGCGACCGGCGTCGAGGTCCCGTGCCAGAGCCCGCTCGGGTGGTTCAACGATCGCGACGACTGCTACTGGCGCAAGCTCGACGTCCAGCCACCTGCCACCGACGTGATCTGGGCCGGCCACCACCCCGAGGGTGCGATCTACTCCGTGTCGTGCGTCGGTACCCAGCCCGGGGGGCGCCAGGGCTGGGTCTGGTCGGCGGCCGAGCCACCCGGCTACGGCGGGACGTCAATCACGCCGCAGCAGCTCGCCCAGCGTGCGGTGTCCCTGCTCGAGCTCGCCGGGCCAACGATCCGGCTGACCATCGGCTCGGACGAGACGGGTGTCGTCGGTGTCCCTGTCTGGCTGTGGACAGACGTCACACCGTCGACGTGGGGGCCCGCTTCGGCGACCGCAAGCGTGCCCGGGCTGTCTGTGACGGCCACCGCCAAGGCGCGACACATCGTCTGGTCTATGGGTGACGGGCGATCGGAGACCTGCGCCTCGCCCGGGACCCCGTACGTCGAGGGCGGAGTCACCTCGCCGACCTGCCAGCACATCTACGACCGTCCGTCGACGGCCGAAGCAAACGGCGTCTTCCCGATCAGCGCCACCACGACGTGGGACGTGACCTGGAGCGGAGGCGGCGCGTCGGGCTCCCTCACCGTCACGCGCCAATCCACGGCAAGTGTCCGCATCGACGAGGTGCAGGTGCTCGTCACCCAGCAGTGAGCTCAAGCAGGAGGGGCCATGACGGCCACCAGCGAGAAGCAGACACATGACGGATCCCCGGCTCGGCCGGACCTTCGGCCACCGCTGACCATCGCGCCACGAGGGCGGCGGCGACCGTCGCTGGTCATCGCCGGCGTTGCCATGGTTGCTGTCGGCGCCCTGGCGGTGGCGTGGCTGGTGTCCTCGGCCGGAGACCGCGAGGAGGTCGTCGTCATGGCCCGCGACGTGCCGTACGGCGCGACGATCACGGCGGCCGACCTCACGACCACCTCGGCCTCGCTCGACCCCACTGTGCGGGCGGTGCCGGCGCGCGACGCCGACGACCTTGTCGGTCTCGTCGCCTCGACCGAGCTCACACGGGGCAGCCTCGTCTCCCCGGACGATGTCGTGACGGGCGGCATCGTCGAAGCCGACGAGGTGCTCGTACCTCTTCCCCTCGTGCCGGAGCGCGTTCCGGCGGGCGGACTCGCAGCGGGCGACCGACTCCTCGTGGTCGACGCTCCTTCACCCGGCGCGGACCCCGTCGCCGGCGCTCCCTCGACGCACGAGGCTCGCGTCGTCCGGGTCGGTTCCCCCGACGTCAACGGGACGGTCGTCGTCGACGTCGTGACCAGAACGGACGATGGACCCTACCTCGCGACACGAGCCGCGACGGGGCGCTTCGCGATCGTGGTCCTCCCGCCTGAGGCCTCGCCATGACGGTCGTCGCGCTGTGCTCTGCAGGAGGTGCACCGGGCGTCACGACGACCGCGCTCGCCTTCCTCGCCGCGTGGCCGTCCGGACGGCCGGGGCGGCGGGTTCTCCTCGTCGACGCGGACCCGGCAGGTTCCGGAGTTCTGGCAGGCGCGCTCCTGGGGACGCCGACGGAGTCGGTCGGGGTCTCGCTGGTGGCGGCGGACCGGGGGTCGGTGTCGCCCAGCTCGGTCATCGAGCGGACGGCCGCGCTCGACCTCGAGGCGAGCCGGATGGTGCTGCCGGGCGTCAGTGAACCCCGACAGGCACGCCCGCTCCTCACGCTCTGGCCCGCGCTCCTCGACGTCGCACGAGATCTCTCCGACGACGGGATCGACGTCGTGGTGGACGTCGGTCGGATCGGCCATCGGTGGGAGCCGACGCCCTGGATCTCCGGTTCCGACGTCGTTGCTCTCGTGGTCCGGCCCACGGTCGGGTCAGCCGTTCGAGCCGCAAGCGCGATCAGGGCGATCGCAGCGGACCGCGCCGGTCGCACCCCGCCGCTCGGCATCCTCGTGGACGCCGGTGGATACAGACCACCCGAGATGGCAGACGCGATCGGCACAACCGATGTCTTTGCCCTGGCGTACGACCGCTCGGCGGCAACGACGCTCTCCGCGCCGACGTCGCTCGACTCGCACCGTCTCGCCGCCTCGCGACTCGTGCGGTCGTCTCGCGCCGTCGTGGAGCGGCTCACTGAGCTCGCGCCGGACCCCATGGCGGTGGCGCCATGACCGGGCGTGACGTGGGCATGGACCACAGGAACGGCCACGCCGCAGGGTCGCCCTTCGCCGCGACGTCGGTCGCCATCCAGTCCCCCGCGGGCTCGGTCGCCGCCGACCTTTCGCTGGTCCGAGACGTGCGAGCGGTTGTCGCGGCACGGCTCGCCGAGCGCTTGCAGACCCAGCGGATCGACTCCCCAGAGGCTCGTCGGGAGCTCGCGCGGTCGCTGGTCGCCGCTGAGCTCGGCGAACGAGCGCGAGACCGCGTCCGCCGTGGCGAGGACCCGTGGCCGCTCGAGACCGAGCTGGCGACCGGGCGGGCTGTCATGGCCGCGCTGTTCGGTCTCGGGCGCCTCCAGCCCCTGATCGACGACCCGGCGGTCGAGAACATCGAGGTGGATGGGCACGACCGCGTCTGGGTGTCGTACGCGGACGGTCGCATCGTCCGCCATGCCCCGGTGGCCGACTCGAACGACGAGCTGATCGAGGTGCTGCAGCTGCTCGCGGCGCGCACCGGCACCGCAGAGCGCACGTTTTCGTCCGCGCACCCGGCGCTCCACCTCCGGCTCGACGACGGCTCACGTCTCGCCGCGGTCGCCTGGACGACGCCGCGGCCGCACGTCGTCATCCGCCGGCACCGGGTCCGTGACGTCGACCTCGACGACATGGTGACGCTCGGCTCGCTCGACACCGTCCTCGCAGCCTTCCTGCGGGCTGCCGTCCGAGCTGGCAAGAACGTCGTCGTGACAGGTCTCCAGAACGCGGGCAAGACGACGCTGGTCCGGGCGCTGGCGAACGAGTTCGACCCGATGGAGCGGTTTGCCACGATCGAGAAGGAGTACGAGCTGCACCTGCACGATCTCCCAGACCGACACCCACGCGTCGTCGCGATGGAGGCCCGCGAGGGCTCGGCCGAGCTCGATGCGCTCGGCCGTCGTGCAGGCGAGGTGACCTTGACCGAGCTCGTCACCACGGCCCTGCGGCTGAACCTGCGCCGGATCATCGTGGGCGAGGTTCGGGGGGCCGAGATCCTGCCGATGCTCGAGGCGATGTCGACCGGTGACGGTTCGCTGTGCACCCTGCACGCGCGGTCGGCGCATCACGCGGTCGACCGGATCGTCACGCTGTGCCTCTCGGCGGGCGTGCACATGACCGACACGTTCGCGTACCGCCTCCTTGCCGGGTCGGTCGACTTTCTCGTGCACATCGAGCTCGTCGACGAGCCACCGCCCGCGAAACGTGAGCGCTTCGTCTCCCAGGTCGTGGAGATCGACGGACTCGGCGAGCGCAACCGGCCTACGACGACAACCGTCTTCGGGCCCGGTCCGGACGGACGTGCCGTCCCGCTCCACCGACCCGCGTGTCTGGCGGACCTCGTCCGGGCGGGCTTCGACGAGCGACTGCTCGACCACCCCATGGGCACCTGGGCAGTGCACGAGGCGGGGGCGGGCTCATGACCGGCGTCCTGGCCTCTGTAGCGGGCGCAACGCTGGCGGGCGGGCTCGTGCTCGTCGGCATCGGGCTGCTGCGACGTCCAGGTGCGGACGCGCCCCGCGCACGACGGATCCTGCGGCGACGGGCTTCTGCGGCGGGCTGGCACCGCTGGCGATGGCTCGCCGCCGGCGCCAGCGGGGTCGCGGCGTGGGCGGCGTCGTCGTGGCCGGTGGCCGGTGTCATCGTCGCCGCCGCGGTCGTCGGCCTTCCCTACTTGCTCGGGTCCGAGAAGGTCGCTGCACGGGCGATCTTGCGCGTTGAGGCCATCGAGGAGTGGACCCGCCGTCTTGCTGACGTGCTCGCCACGGGTGTCGGCCTCGAGCAGTCGCTACAGGCGTCGGTGGCGACGTCCCCTGCGCCGATCTCGCGCGAGGTCGGCGCGCTCTCCGCGCGACTCTCGGCGCGTTGGACGACGGAACAGGCGCTGCGATCGTTCGCCGACGACCTGGACGACGCGGCCGGCGACTTCGTCGTGGCATCCCTCCTGCTCGCGTCACGGCGGCGCGGGCCTGGGCTCTCCTCCGTGCTCACCGCCGCTGCCGGTTCGGTCGCCGACGAGGTGGCCTCTCGCCGCAAGGTGGAGGCCGAGCGAGCCCGGCCTCGGTCGACCGCTCGCCTCGTCACGCTCATCACGCTCGGTGTCTCCGCGGTGCTCATGCTGAACGGTTCCTACCTGGCGCCGTACGGCGATGGACTCGGGCAGCTGGTGCTGCTGGCGATCGCCGGCGCGTTCACGGGTTGCCTGCTGTGGGTGCGTGCGCTGACTCTCAGCCCGCCCTCCCCTCGCTTCCTGGCGGCCCCGGACGGTGCACGATGACGGCGAACCTCGTCATCCTGATCGCCGGCGGGCTCGTGGGCGCCGGGATGGTCGTCGTCACGGCGGGCCTCAGACCAGCGCGGCCCGACGTGGTCCAAGCTGTCCGCTCGCTCACGGAGTCGTCCCCATCGCGCCGTGCGCCGAGGACGACGCGATGGGGCGCGCTGCAGGACCGCGCGCTCCCTCCGGCCGCGCATGTCTTCAGACTGACGCGGTACGCCAGCGACCTGCGGATGGTCGAGATGTCGCCGGAGGACCTCGCAGCGCGGAAGATCCTGTACGGCCTCGTCGGTGTCGCCGCTCCCCCGGTGATGTCCGGGCTGATGCTCGTCGCGGGGGTCAGCCTCCCCGCTGGTGTGCCGGTCGGGGCAAGCGTCGCGCTGGGCGCGGTCTTCTTCCTGCTTCCCGACGTGAACGTCCGCCAGCAGGCGGTCACCGCGCGAGCATCGATGCGGGCGGCGACATGCGTGTTCCTCGAGCTGGTCGCGATGGAGCGGCTCGGCGACGCAGGACCTACGGAGGCGCTGGACCGCGCGGCGGGCGTCGGAGGGTCGCGCGAGTTCGCGCGGATCCGGGACGCCCTCCTCCGAGCCGAGCTCGCGGGCCTGCCGTCGTGGCACGGCCTCACCGAGCTCGCGGCAGCGACACGCGTCCCCGAGCTCGCCGACGTCGCCGACATCATGCGACTCGCCGGGCGCGACGGCGCCGCCGTCTACGCGACGCTCCGCGCCCGCGCCGCCTCCCTCCGAACCCAGCTGCTCGCGACGTCCGTCGCCAAGGCGAACGCCGCCTCCGAGCACATGGTCGTGCCGGTCTCCCTGCTCGGCCTGTGCTTCATGGCCCTCCTGGGCTATCCCGCGTTCGTGCGCATCCTGCTCGCCTGACCGGAGGACCTCATGCTCCCGCTCCTTGCCCTCGCCTACCTCGACAGCCTCATGACGTCCGCTCGAGCGAGGGTGCGCTCGCGAGCGGGGTCGGACGCCGGCGCCTCGACGCTCGAGCTCGTGATCATCATCCTCGGCCTGATCGCCGTGGCCGGCGTGCTCGTCGTCGCCATCACCGCCGCCGTCCAGCGGCGGGTCGACCAGATCACGTGACGGCGACTGATGTCGTCAGCCAAGCGCCCGCGCGACGAGGGGTCGGCCAGCGTCGAGCTGGTCATCCTCTTCCCCGCCCTGCTGCTGATCGTGACCGCGCTCATCCAGTACGGGCTGTGGTTCCACGCGCAGTCGGTCGCGACCGCGGCGGCGCAGGAGGGCGTCGCCGCCGGCCGCGCGCTCGACGCTGGGCCGGGCGCCGCACAGGCGAGCGCACTGTCCTTCATCGCTGCCCACGGGTCCGACACGCTCGTCGATGCCACTGCCACCTCGGCAGGGCGCGTCGGAGAGATCACGGTGGTGGTGACGGGCCGCTCGTTGTCAGTCGTTCCCGGCGTCGGAGGCCTGGCAGTCCAGGCCTCCGCGCACGCGCCCGTCGAGCGCTTCGTCAGGGAGGACGCCGGATGATTCGCCTGCCACCTCACGACGACCGCGGCTCGGTCACTCTCGAACTCGCGATCATCGCGCCTGCGCTGCTGCTGCTCCTGGCCCTCGTCGTCGTGGCCGGACGGGTCACCGCCGCGGCAGCTGCTGTCGAGCAGGCAGCGCGCGCGGCCGCTCGGGAGGCGTCGCTCGCTCGGTCTCCGGAGGGTGCCCGAGACGCGGCGACAGCTGCAGCCCGGGCGGGCCTCGACGAAGCGCGCTGCACCTCTTCGAGCATCAGCGTCGACACCAGCGGCTTTGCCGCGCGACTGGGCAGCGACGGCAGCGTCTCGGTCTCCATCGTCTGCCTGGTCACCTTCGGCGACCTCGTGGCGCCCGCGATCCCCGGTTCCCGCTCGATCACCGCGTCGTCGACGTCACCGCTCGACAGGTACCGGTCGCGATGAACGCCCGCCTGCAGGCTCTCGTCGCGGACTCCGACCGGGGATCGGTCTCGGTGTTCGTCGCCATCAGCATGCTCGGACTGCTCGTGCTGGTCGGGCTTGTCGCCGACGGCGGAGCGAAGCTGCGGGCGACGCAGCGCGCCGATGCTGTGGCCGCAGAGGCGGCTCGTGCCGGCGGCCAGGCACTCGACCTGCCCGCCGCCGTCACCGGCCAGCACGACCGGGTCGACCGAGCGGTCGCCGTGCGTGCTGCGGAGGCGTACCTGGCAACCGTGGGCGCGACCGGTTCCGTCACGGTCAGCGGCGACCGGACGCACGTCGAGGTCACCGTCACCGACACCGCGCCCACCGCCTTCCTCGGCCTCCTCGGGATCGAGCAGCTCACGGTGACAGGGAGCGCCTCGGCCACGCTGGTCGACAGCACAGGAGAAGGTGCGCCATGACCGCGTCATCTGCGCGATCGGAGACGGCTCGGGACACCCACGACGTCGTCCGCGCGCTCGCTGCCGTAGCGACCCTGGCGGCGTTCGTCTTCGGAGTGCCGTTGGCGCTTGTCGCCCTGGCCCCCTCCTACGTACCGGGCGGGGCCTTCGCAGCGTCCGAGAGCCCGGCCGACCTCGTCACGCGTCCGGACGACGGCGCGCTCCTCCTGCTCGTGCTCGCCGCCGCGGCGTGGCTCGCGTGGCTCGCCTTCACTGCATCGGTCGTCGTCGAGGTCGTCGCGAGCCTCAAGCGGGCGGCATCACCGCGGTTGCCCGGCCTGCCAGGGGTGCAACGCGTGGCCGCGAGGCTCGTCGCGTCGGTGTGGCTGCTGGGCTCGGTCGGCTCCGGAGTGGCCGCGCTTGGAACGCCGGCCCTCGCGTCGCCGGCGACGCTGGCGTCCGCGCCGGTGGTACCGCACGGGCCAGCCGATGGTGAGCGACCGCCGCTGAGTCCCGAGCCTGAGTCTGTGCCTGAGCCCGCGGTCGACGCTGGGGTCACGCCCACCACCGGACCGATCGTCCGCGTCGAGAGGGGCGACACCCTGTGGAGCCTGGCCGAACGCCACCTGGGCAACGGTGCGCGGTACGTCGAGATCCGGGACCTCAACGCAGGCCGCCTGCAGGCCGATGGTCGGACGTTCGAGGACGCTGACTGGATCCTGCCCGGCTGGACGCTTGAGCTCCCGAGCGATGCGGTGGGCGTGCAGCCCGCACCCGGGGCTCCCGCACACGAGGCGGCAGCGACCGTCACCGTCGAACAGGGCGACACTCTCTGGGACCTCGCGGCCGAGCACCTTGGCGACGGTGGGCGCTACGGCGAGATCCTCGACGCGAACCGCGGGACCACTCAGCGCGACGGCACCACGTTGACGGACCCCGACCTGATCAGGCCCGGGTGGGTCCTGCAGATGCCCGGCATGGACGCTGCCCTCCCGGCAGCCGAAGCCGAAATCACCTCGCCGGCCGCGACGTCAGAACCGGTGCGCCCGAGCGCGGCCACTGGGAGTCAGACGCCGGCCGTCGGGTCGCCTCTCGAGGAGACTGCCACGCCAGACGCCGAGCTGAGCGATGCCGCAACAGCACCCGCTCTGGCGGACCTCGCGGCAGGCGCAGGTCGGGATCAGGGCACCACTGACCAACCTGGAGAGGCGAACCAGCAGCTCTGGTACCTCGGGCTGACCGCGCTCGGTGCAGCCGGTGTCGTGGCAGAGATCGTCCGGCGCCGCCGCCTCCAGCACCGAGCGCGCCGGCCAGGTGAGCTCATCCCGATGCCGACTCCGGATTCCGGAGCGGCTGCCGCCGAGCGCTCGCTCCGGGCGGCACCGGCGCCGGTGAGCCCGGCAGCCCTCAAGGTCGCGCTCGCGAACCTCGGATGTCGGTGCTTCGACGCCGGACTCGACCTCCCACGGATCGGCGCGATGCTCCTCGACGAGCACTCCCTGACCGTGCTCCTGACGGAAGACTTCGTGCAGCCCGTTACCCCGTTCGTCGCGGTCGACAGCCGCACGTGGCGGGCGGCGACCGCGGACATCGCGGCGGAGCGTCCGATGGAGGACAGCGAGCAGTCCGTCCCGCACCCTCTCGTCGTCGTCCTTGGTCATACGGAGTCGCAGACGCTGCTCGTGAACCTCGAGGCAGCGGGCACGCTCGTCGTCACCGGGCAGACTCACGTCCAGGACGTCGTGCGAGCGCTGCTCGTCGAGCTTGCGACGTCTCCGCTCTCCAGCGACGTGACCGTCGTCGTCGACTCCGAGTGGTCGCGGCTGGCCGAGGTCTTCGAGGCACATCGGATGCGCGGGCGACACGACGACGCCGAACGGCAGACCCTCGCGCGACGCGTCGCGCACCACCTCACGGCGACCGGCGTCGACGACGTCCTCCAAGCACGGGGAGATCGCCATGCGGGCGACTCCAGCATGCCGATCGTGTTTGCGGAGCACGAGGCAGTGGGCACGGAGTGCGCGCCGTGGAGCGGTACCGCGCTGGTCACGACAGACAGCGCAGCCGCCGGATGGCGGCTCGACATCTCGCCTGAGGGCGAGGCAACACTCGTGCCCTGGGAGATCCGGTTCCGCCCTCAGCGACTCGACGCTGCCACGACCGAGCGCCTCCATGAACTGCTTCTGACGTCCGTACCGCCGGCACCGGCGGGGGTAGCACCAGGTCCGGGCGGGGACCCGCTCGACCTCCTGAGGGAGCCGCCAGAAACGGCGGTCGCCCGGAGCTCTGATGAGAACGCCGATCCGGTACTCGTCCGCGTGCTCGGCCACGTGGAGATCGAAGGCCTGCGGACGCCAACAGACAGTCTCAGCCCGAGGATGACCGAACTCATCGTCTACCTCGCCCTTCACGGACCTGCGACCGGCGCCGAGCTGGACGACGTGCTGTGGGCCGGCGCGAGGATCAGCGCCGGAACTCGAAACGCACTCGTCTACAGGACGAGGCAGAAGGTCGGCGAAGAAGTGCTCCCCCTCGTGGGACCGGACGGGATGTACCGGCTGGGCCACGAGGTGGACTGCGATTGGCAGAGGTTCCAACGCTTCGCCAACGAAGCCGCCGGCGCTTCGGGCGATGCCCGCGTCGACCTCTTGCGCGGTGCGCTCGACCTCGTCCGCGACACGCCATTCAAGGGCGTCGCCGGAACACAGTTCGCCTGGGCTGACCCGGACATCGAACGGATGTCGAGCACGATTGCCGACGCATCGCTCGCCCTTGCTCAGGCGCTCACGGGCGAGCACCGGGACCGCGAGGCCCTCGACGTCGCGTTGCGAGGACTCATGGCCGAGCCGTTTTCGCGCCCCCTGCAGGATCTCGTGGTGCAGACGACCGCCGCGACGAGCGGCGTGGAGCAAGCCCGGGCGCGCCAGAGGCAGTTTGTGGCTCGGAACTCGGACCTCGATCCTGAACAGCTCTAGCGGACCGGCGGAGTTCGCCTCACCTCTTGCGGGCGAGCTGTACCTCCTCGAGCGGCACGTCAGCGGCGTCGAGCGGGCTCACGGCCGGCCATCGCTTCGTCGATCGCGGGCCGCTGCAGAGGTGATCGTGCGCGCGTCCGTGCGCGGCCGTGGCTGATGACAGCGACGCCCGCCAGGATGCTGAAGGCGGCCCAGATCTGGGGCTGCGTCAGCCCGAGCAGGACGTGCTCGTTGAGGCGCAGAAGTTCAACCAGGAACCGCGCGACACCCGACAGGACCAGGTACGCACCGAGGAGCTCGAGCTCTGGCCGCCATCGTCGCTGGAGCGCCCAGAGCACTGCGGCGATCGCCACCGCGGCGAGCGCCTCGTAGAGCGGTGTGGGATGCACTGGCACGTCGGTTGCCACGGTCGCGTCAGGCAGCGCAGCGCCCCACGGCAGCGTCGTCGGCTTGCCGTAGGTGCCGTCCCCCGACAGCCAGCACCCCACACGGCCGACGCCGTATGCAAGCGTCAGCGGTATCACCGCGGCATCGACGACTACCGCGGTCGGCAGGTGCCTGCGGCGGGCGACGACCAAGAAGGATGCGACCCCACCCACCAGTCCGCCGTACCACGTGAAGCCAGAGCCCCCGAGATGGTGCCATGTCACCTCGTCGGCGTGCTCGAGCAGGAAGTAGACCTTCGCACCGACGAAACCCCAGATCGTCGCCCACATCACGAGCGCGTGAGCATCGTCCCGACGAAGCCCGCGATGGGTGAAAGCCCGGCCGAGCACATACGCGGCGAGGAGCGCCGCGACCGCCTTGCTCACCCCGTACGACTGGACGTCGACGCCGAAGATCGAGAAGAGAACTGGCTGCACCTCAGAGTCCTTTCGTCGTCGGCAGAGGAGGGCTCCGCGCGACGCCCACGGCGTCCGTGAGCACTGCCGATCCTCGAGCTGCAGCACCGCCGTCCCGATCTTCTTGCCGTCAAGATTTGGTCAACAGGAGGACCGAACGCGTTGACGCGACCAAGCAGCGCTTCACAGGCCGCCAGGTCGTTGACGGCTTAGTCGGAACTTCACCAAGCCTCGACCGAGCGAGATGTGGAACCGCTCCACGATGGGCGCCATGACCGATGTCGAAGCCCGCGTTCGAGCCGACTCGGCCCCCGAGCGCCCGCCAGCGACGGCCGGCCGGCTGCGCGCGGTGTGGACCGCAGTCTCGGGAGCCATGGGCTTCGTCGCGGGTCTGGCTCCGCACGTCCTCCACCACGTCGGGCCACTGATCGGTACGGCTCTCGTCGCGGGTGCTGGAGGAACCGTGGTGTTCGCCGTCATCGGGCTGGCCGCGTCCATCCCCTTCCTGCTCCGCCTACGTCGGCGCTTCCGCTCCTGGTGGGCTCCGGGAGTCGCTCTGGCCGTGTCCGGAATCGCCTTCGCTCTGTCGACCGTGGTGATAGGGCCGCTGATCAGCGAACAGCCCTCGGCTCCCACAACCCCCGCGGAGCACGCCCAGCATCACTAGCGGTGGCCGCAACGGAGAACGGCGGATCGAGTCCCCGAGCCGCGTCCGATCGGCAGGGTCTCGCCCGCTGGCGCCCGTGTCCGAGCAGAAAGCACGAGCGAAGGAGCATTCGGCACCGCGGCAGGCCGGTCAGATGCGGGCGTTCGTTGCCCCCGGTCCCCGCGAAGCCCGAGACACGGAATGGGACGACACAGCGCAGGACGGCCGACGGCCGTGCACGGGCGGGACGGACAAGACGAGCGGCACAGCACGCCACGACGCAGAACACCGTCCCGCCTCGTAGCGCCGGCCAAGGTCGCCGTGGCGGTCACTCTGGCGACGTCGCTAGGCGCAACCGTGTCGGCGCTCGCGGGCACTGGGGCGTCCGCTCGCCCGTCCACGTCCTCGGCCGGCCCCAGCACGGTCGAGGCGCTCACCTCCGAGCTTCCCGACCTCGTACCTCCTGCATCGCTTGTAGCGAGCAGCAGCGGGGACACGAGGCGTCTCGCAGTGGGACGAGCGTCCCGCTCCTCGGCTCGGCCGGAACCGGAGGCCGACGACGGTCCTGACGCGTGTGACGGCGTCGTGACCGACCCTGGCACGAACGGTCGGGTACCTCGGTCGGAGCTGTGCGCGCTATGGCAGCGTCCGTTCGAGGACAGGGCGGATGCTGTCGTTGCCCTGTTCGCGCTCAACGACGAATACGCCGTGGTGTTCGGCGAGCCGATCTGTCTCTCGTCGGGCTACCGGACGTATGAAGAGCAGGCCGCCCTGCGTCGCACGAAGGGGGCCGTCGCGGCTCCGGCGGGCCTGTCCAACCACGGCTGGGGGCTCGCCGTGGACCTCTGCAGCGATGCGTACACGGGTGCGCGTGGTCGCTGGCTCGCGAAGAACGCCGGGGCCTTCGGCTGGGAGAACCCCGCGTGGGCCCGGAAGGGCGGTTCCGGCTTCTACGAGCCGTGGCACTGGGAGTACGTGCCCGGACGAGACGCCATAGAAGCCACCCAGCGCTGACTTGGCGGGAAGGTCGCGCACGCGATGGACCCGGCTGCGTCGCACGTTGGGTGACCGGCCGCGCACCTCCCGACAGAGGCCGTGCCCACGGCTGAGGCGATGTGGAGGTCAGTCGAATGAGCGCGCAATCCGTCTGCTGCCGCCTGGGCGACCCCGGCGTGACGCCGAACGAGAGCGGACTTCCCGGGCTCGGGGTGGCACGGGAGGTCGTCGGCGCGCTCATGACGTGGGGCCTCGTCGCGTGCGTCGCGGGCGTCATCGTGTCGGTGATCGTGTGGGCGGTCGCGAGAGGCAACGGCAACTACTCGTACGCGTCGGGCGGCAAGACCGGTGTACTCGTGTGCGCGGCGGGGGCGCTGCTGATCGGCGGCGCCAACGCGATCGTCGCGTTCTTCTCCGGCCTGGGCGGGCAGATCTGAATGTCCGTCGCGATTGTCGATCCATGCGTCGGCCCCATCGCCTTCGTCTGCGACGTCGCCAACGCGACCCAAGAGGCGGCGGCCGACTACGTGCTGGGCAGCCTCGGCGCCGGCTTCGTCGAGAGTGCCGCACAGGTCGGTGAGCTGGCTGTCGCCGCGCTCGACTCCACCACGTCCATCGACCTCGGGGTGGCGTGGTTCCGGGACAACGTCGCGGTCATCACGGCCGTCGCCCTCCCCATGATCGTCGGCTTGTTCGTCGTCCAGGTCATGGCGTCAGTGGTGCGGCGCGAGCCCGGCGGGCTCGTGCGCGCGGTCGTCGGTGTCGCGAAGGCGCTCGTCGGGTCAGTGCTGGCGCTGGCGGTGACGCAGCTCGCGCTGACGGCGGTGGACGGCGTCTGCGAGTACATCGCCCGCAGCGCGGGGACGACAGTGGCAGATGCGGCCGCGCGGTTCTTCGACTTCGCGGCGATGCTCACGTTCGCACCCGGGCTGCAGCTGCTCCTCGGATTCGCGCTGATCGTGGGTTTCTTCCTCCTGTGGGGAGTCCTGCTGTTCCGCAAGGCGGCGCTCGTGCTCGTCGCCGTCTTCGCTCCGATCGCCTTCGCAGGTTCCGTCTGGGACCAGACGCGCGTCTGGACGCGACGGTGGATCGAGGTGGTCGCCGCACTGGTGTTCTCGAAGATCGTCATCGTGGTGACGTTCGTCGTGGGCTCGTCGGCACTCGCCGGCGATGCCGGCGTCAGTGCGCCGACGCGCGTCGCCGAGGTCGGTGCAACCGGGCTGTCGGACATGCTCGTCGGCATCCTCCTGCTGGCCATCGCCGTCTGGGCGCCGTGGCTGACGTGGCGTTTCGTGCACTGGTCGGGGATGGAAGCGGCGGGTGTCATGCACAGCGCCGTCGCCGCCAACCCGATCAGTCGGGCGGCGCGGTCCGCAGCGACGACGAGCCGGCACGTGACGCAGCAGCTGGCGATGAGCGCTGCGACGTCTGGCGTCAGCGCCGCCGCTCGCGGTGCACGCGCTGCAGGGAACGGGGCACGAGTGGCGGCGCCGCAGCGGCCTAGCCCTCCCCCGCACCCCACTCCCTCGTCAGCCGGTGAGCAACCATGACCTCGAGCACCGCGGCGCCGACGCGCTTCGGGCGCCGGGAGAGTCGAGGCATCCTGCTCGGGCTCACCGCGGCTCAGCTCGGCGTCGTGGCAGTTGCGCTCGCCGTCGCCGTGGGGGCGGTCTACTCGTCGGGCGCTGCCGGACTCGTATCGGCATCACCAGCCTGGGGGCTCCTGCTCGCGGTCGGCACCGTCAGCGTCAGCGACCGACCCCTGGTGGACTGGACGCCTGTCGCCGCCGAGTGGTGCATCCGGAAGGCGCTCGGGCGCACGACTGCGGCGCTGTCGACGCGTGGCCGCAACTCGCACGGCGTTCTCGTTCCGGGGCTGGCCCGCCCCATCGACCTCGTTGACTGCCCGTCGGCCGGCGCGGTGCTCGCGATCGATCGAGCAGCGGGCACCGTCTGCGCCGCACTGCGTGTCGACGGCACCGGATTCCTCCTCACGGACGGCGCCACCCAGGACCACCGGGTGAGCGCGTGGGGGCGCGTGCTGGCAGCGCTCTGCCAGCAGCGAGACGTCGTGCGCGTCCAGGTGCTCGTCCGGACGCGCCCGGGCGGCATGTCACGGCCGCGCGCCTGGTGGGCGGAGCACTGCGTCCAGCACGGCGACGCCGTCACGACAGAGCTCACACGGCTCATCGACACCTCGTTCGTCGACCCGTGGGTGCACGAGGCGTTCGTCGCCGTCTCGATGAAGCTGGCTCGAGGGAGTCAGCGTGGCATGTCCTCCACCGACGTCGAGGCGACTGCCACGACCCTCAGCAACGTCGAAGCCGCCCTGGAGGCCGCTGAAATCAGGTCGTCAGGGTGGCTCGACCGTGAGCACCTGCTAGACGCGATCCGAGCGTCCTACGAACCCGGACCCAGCGGCCGGGCTGAGGGCGCCATGACGACGTCGGTAGCGACGGGTGTCGACGAGCACTGGACGCACCTCGTGACCGCTGAGGCCGTGCACGCGACGTACTGGATCGCCGAGTGGCCGCGGAGCGACGTGCATCCGGGCTTCCTCCAGCCGATGCTGCTCGAGAGCGCGGCTCGGCGGACGTTCTCCCTCACCGCAGAGCCGCTGCCGATCGCGAAGGCGCTCAGGGAGATCCGGCGCGCCAAGGCCGAGCACGCCGCTGACGCCGTGCAGCGGGCGCGACTCGGTCAGGTTGAGAGCGAGGTGACGCGCGCAGAGGTCGCGGAGCTGGCACGACGAGAGGCGGAGCTCGTCGCCGGCCATGGCGACGTCCGGTTCACGGGGCTCGTCTCGGTCTCGGCGGACGACGAGCCCGAGCTGGCCCGACGGTGCGCAGCGCTCGAGACAGCTGCGGCGCAGTCGCTGTGCGATGTGCGACGACTCGTGGGCCAGCAGGGCGCGGCGCACCTCGCCGCGTGCCTACCGCTCGCGCGAGGTGTCCTGTGACCGGGCTGCCGCGTCGCCGGCTGTTCCGCGCGACGCCGGGGCGGTACCGCCCTGGGACCCTTCGACTGCCGCCGCACCGCGCGTCGACGGCTGTCCTTGCCGGCGCCTACCCCTTCTTGGGCACCGTCCCGAGCGACGTCGGCGTCCCCGTCGGCGTCGACGCCTTAACGGGTTCGCTCTACTGCTTCGACCCGTGGGCGCTCTACGCCCGGGACGAGCTGACCAACCCGAACGTCGTCCTGGCGGGGGTGATCGGGCAGGGGAAGTCAGCCCTTGCGAAGTCGCTCGCCCTCCGGTCCATCGCTGCCGGCCGTCGGGTTTACGTCCCGGGTGACCCGAAGGGCGAGTGGGCAGCGGTCGCCGAAGCCGTCGGCGGGACGGTGATCCGCCTGGGGCCCGGGCAGCCCTCGAGGATCAACCCGCTCGACGTGTCCGCCGCAGGCGATGACGGCGCACGGGGTCGGCTGCTCGCGGCCTGCGTCGGAAGCAGCCTGCGACGCGACGTGTCGGCGCGCGAACGCGGCGCGCTCGATGCCGCCCTGAAGACCGCCGCCGCGCAGGCGGGGTGCCCGACTGTCGCCGACGTCGTCGAAAGCCTGATGACGCCCGATCGCACGGTAGCTCGGCAGGACGGCATCGCCGTCGCCGACAGGACGCTCGACGGCCGCGACGTCGCACACGCGCTGCGCCGCCTCGTCCGGGGCGATCTCGCCGGCATGTTCGACGGCCCGTCGACCGCGCGCATTTCCCCCACCTGTCCCATGGTCGTGCTCGACCTGTCGGCGCTGGGCACGGACGACGACGCTCTCGCGATCGCGATGACGTGCTCGGCCGCGTGGCTCGAGTCGACGTTCGAGGGCTCGTCCGCCAGACGCTGGGTCATCTACGACGAGGCGTGGCGCCTGATGCGCGACGTGGCGCTGGTCCGCCGCCTCCAGGCCCACTGCAAGCTGTCGCGGGCCCACGGGATCGCGAACCTGCTCGTTCTGCACCGCCTCACCGATCTCGACGCCGTCGGGAAGCGCGGCTCTGAGGCCCGGGCGCTCGCGGAAGGACTGCTCGCCGACTGCTCGACCCGGATCGTCTACCGCCAGGAGTCGGATCAGCTCGCCGCGACACAAACCGCGCTCGGCCTCACTCGGCCGGAGCGGGACCTTCTTCCGCTGCTTCCTCGCGGGACCGGCCTCTGGCGGACACCAAGCCGAGCCACGGTCGTGCACCACGTGCTTCATCCCGTGGAGCTCGACCTCATCGACACAGACCGAGCGATGCGTGACCAACCCACCGGTGGAGATGATCGCGATGCGGCATGACGAGCTCGTGCGCCTCGCCGAGCAGGCGACGCTCGGCGGCCTGATGCTGCGACCGGAAGCCCTCGGCTCGGTCCGGCCGTGGCTGCGAGCCGACGACTTCGCCGACTCGTGGCACGGCCAGGTCTACACCGCGCTCCTCGAGCGTGAGCCGGTCGGCGGCCGCGATCCACACTCGATGGCCGCAGTGCTGGTGGACAGGTTGGGGACTCGACGAGCGAACCTCCCGCGGTTCGCCGACCTCATCCACATGACTCCCCCGGCGCCCGAACCGGCCGAGTACGCGCGCATGGTCGCCGGCAACGGACTCCGCCGAGAAGTTGCCGGCCTCGGCGTGCTGCTTCAGGCGGCCGCTCTCGCCAGTGCGAACGACTTGAGCGCTGGTCCCCTCACCGCGACGTGCTCGCTCGTCGACGCCGGCCTCGACCGCGTCGACATGAGGTGGTCCGACGCCACCGGGACACCGCACGACGACGTCGTCGTCCCGCTACAGCTGCGCGCGGCGGCCCGGAACACGGGCCGAGCTGCTCGTCTTGCGGCCGACAAGTACCTGACGGCGCACCCGCCGCGCGACCGCGAGTCGGAGCGCCTGCATGTCGCACTCCTCGTCGGGTCGTTGATCGCACACCCGGGGCGCATCTCCGACGTCTCCCGCTGGCTGCCCCCGACGCGGATCGAGGACGTTGGGTGGCGCGTGCTGTACGGCACGACGCTCGAGCTCGCGGAGCTCGGGCGTCACGTCGACGTGGTGACCGTCGCCTGGGCCGCCACCGCCCACGCACATCACGGCCCAGAGCTGCCGAGCCTGGCGTTGCTGCGGCAGACCGTCGACGACTCCTGGTATGTGCACCCGCGGGAGATTGTGCGACTCGTCGCCGCGGACCAGGCGCGCCAGATCGCCGACGTCGGAGCCGAGCATCTGCAGGCCGCCGCCTCGAACGTCTCACTGGAGATCGGCGACCTCGTCGACGCGGGACGGGCGGTGACCACGACGCTCCGGACGATCGCGCGCGCGCTTGAGCCCCGCCCGGCGACCGAGCCGACCACGGTTCGCATCGTCGAACCGCCGGCGATCGCGGCGCACGGCGCCGCACGATGATGTCGCCGCGGCCGCCTGTTCGCCCCGGCCCAGCACGCTCCGGCGGACCAGACCTGACGTCATTGGCGACTGCTGCTCTCAGCGGAGTTCTGGTCGTCGCCAGTGTCCTGTGGGTGGGAGCTGCTGTCGGATGCTTCCTCACGGGGCGTGGTCTCCCACGTGGCGGGCTGGTACCGCCGCTGGTCGCCCTGCGGCACGCCTCCTCGCCGTCGACCGCGTGGCCGTTTCCGGCCGACCTGCCGGGCGCCGGCCCCTACTGGCTCGGGACAGCGCTGGTCGTCGTCTCACTCGCGGGCGGCGGCGTCGCGGTGTCGCGCTGGAGGCGCCGCATCGTCAGCACGTCCGGAGCCGTCCAGGCGCTCCGCACACTCCCCGGCATGGCCGCACCCGGCCAGGTCATCGCGGTCGCCGGCGCGCGGGCTGTGCGTCGACAGGCAAGCGTCGTCCGCCCATCGCTGGCCGGTCCGGTACCGGCCGACCAGGTCGGGTACCGGCTCGGCTCGCTCCGGGGGCACGACCTGTGGTGCTCGGTCGAGGACTCGGCGCTCGTGGTCGGCCCGCCTCGCATGGGGAAGGGACTGCACGTCGTCGTGCCGTGGGTCCTCGACGCACCGGGCGCGGTGGTCGCGACGTCGACACGCCCTGACACCCTCGCCGTGACGCTGCGCCATCGGCGTCGGAACGGTCCAGTCGCCGTCTTCGACCCGCAGCGACTCGCAGGACTTCCTGGGGGCCTCGCGTGGTCGCCCGTGCGCGGGTGCGAGACGCCACGGACCGCGCTGGTCCGCGCGCGCGGGCTCGCGGCGGGCGCGGGCTTCGGTCACACCGTGTCGGACTCCGACTTCTGGGCGGGCCAGACGGAGACCGCGCTCCGGTGCCTGCTGCATGCCGCAGCACTCGACGGGCGCCGAGCGGTGGACCTCTACCGCTGGTCGCTGAACCCAGCGCTCGCCGAGGACGCCGTCACCATCCTCAATCGAACGTCGTCCGCCGACGGCTGGGCAGACGCACTGGACGCGGCGATCCACTCCGACCCGCGGACGCGGGACTCGATCTGGCTCGGCGTCCGGCAGTCGCTCGCAGCGCTCGCCGACCCCGACGTTCTCGAGGCCGTCGACCCGGCGGCCGGCGCAGAGTTCGACCCGCACACGTTCCTGGCGGAGGCCGGAACGCTGTACATGCTGGCGTCGGCCGTCACGTCCGGATCGTGTGCCCCGCTGATCGCGGCGTTCGTCGAGGACATCACCGAGACCGCGCGAGCCGTCGCCGCCCGCTCCTCCGGCGCGCGCCTCGACCCCCCGCTCCTGCTGGCGCTGGACGAGATCGCGAACCTCACACCGCTCCCCTCTCTTCCTTCGCTCATGGCGGAGGGCGGCGGATCAGGGATCACGACCCTGGCCGTCCTGCAGTCGCTCGCACAGGCTCGGGCGCGCTGGGGCGAGCACGCTGCGGATGCGATCTGGGACGCCGCCACGGTCAAGGTCGTCCTGGGCGGGCTCGCGAAGTACCGCGACCTCGACGACGTCGCGCGCCTCCTCGGCGAGATCGACGAGCTCACCGAGACCCGGTCGTCCGGCCGCGGCGGCGAGCGGTCCTCATCGACATCCGTGCGTACCGTGCCGGTGATGCCGGCGTCGGTGCTGCGCACACTGCCGTTCGGGACCGCGATCCTCCTCCTGCGACAGACGGCGCCCACGGTCATCGACCTCTCCCCGTGGACCGCCCGACCCGACGCGACCGCACTTCGAGTCGACCAACGTGCGGTCGAGCACGCGACGGCGACCGGGACGGCGGTGCCAGCGTGATCGGCAAGCTCCTCGGCGCCCTCGGTGTCGTGGCCGTCCCTGCGCTCGCCGTCGTGACGGCCATCGGAGTCGGCCTCCAGGCAGGCGCATGCATCAGCACGTCCGCACTGGGGCCACTCAATGACCGCGCCCCCGTCCCGCCGGAGGCGCGGCCATGGATCCGCGAGGTGCGCGCAGGGTGCCCGGACCTCCCGGAGGTGTGGATCGCGGCCGTCATGGCGCAGGAGTCCGGATTCCGGCCGGACGCGTACGCCGACGACAGCAACGGCGGCACCTGGGGCCTCTTTCAGCTCAACCAGAGCATCTGGCGCGCGCACTACGGCCACCCGTGGTCTGCGGATCTCGACCACGACGGTCGCTGGGACGTCACCCAGCCGGAGATCCACGCCTCCGTCGCCGGCCGTTACCTCTGCGCCCGCCTCGCAGGCGTCCGGGGCATCCGCACCGAGCACCCGGACTGGCCGTCGGCGTCGATCCCGGAGCTTGACGCACTGATCGTCGCGCACAACGCCGGCGAGTCGAGGCTGCGCAGCTACCCCGCGATCCCGACCGTCACGGCGAGGTTCATCTCGAACGTCGACGAGCGCGTTCGCGCCTGGTCGGGGAGCGACCCGCCGGACAGCCGCGAGGAGAACCCCTCGCCGAGCGCGGCCGAGCCGGCGGCGACGTCGTCCGATCCCCCGACCAGCGATGGATGCGTTCCCGAGCTCGGCGACGGAACCGTGAACGTTCCACCCGGCACCTCCGACGACGTCGCGACCGCCGTGAGCAACGCGCTCGCCTACGTCGGTGTGAAGTCAGGGTGGGACCAGCTCTGCGACAGGCTCGCGTGTCGCGCGTACGGGTACGTCGGTTCTGGATTCACCTCGGCGAAGGTGCACTGGCAGACGATGGTCGCCGATGGGCACGCGCATCCAGGCGACCGCTGCCCGCCGCTCGGCTCCTTCGTCTTCTTCGAGACCGGCCGCCCGTTCGGACACGTCTCGATCGTCGTGCGAGCGGATCCCGGGCGGTGCGACCCCGAGCAGATCCTCGTGACGTCGAACAGCGCCTTCGACGCGGCGACAGGCAACCACGGCGGCGTCTACCTGCTGAGCCTCGGCCGCCTCAACAGCTTCTACCTCCGTGGCAGTGGCTACCTCGGTTGGTCGGATCCTGTGTGCCGCGGTGCCCTGCTCCCAACCGGTACGTCCCACCCGGCACCACCCGGGCGATGAGCATGATGCGTTCACGACAGGCCCCGTCGAGCGACGACAAGTTGCTCGCCATCCACGCCCAGCTCGTGCAGGCGGTCGAGGACCTCATGAGCTCCGACGCGTGGATTGCCATGCTTCGCGTCGCCGCTCGGTTCACGACCTACTCTCCGTCGAACATCCTGCTCATCGCCGCTCAGCGGCCCGACGCGACTCAGGTCGCCGGCATCCGCACGTGGAACGCGTTGGGAAGGCGCGTCGTGAAGGGTGAGCACGGCATCGCGATCCTGGCGCCGTGCTTGTATCGGCAGCGGGATGAGAGTGCCCAGGCGCTGCCCAGCGGATCACCCTCGCCCGAAGCGGACGAACCTACGAGGGTGCTGCACGGGTTCAAGGTCGTCCACGTCTTCGACGTCGCACAGACCACCGGCGACGACCTGCCCGACACCGAGCCGACCCTGCTGCGCGGAGACGCGCCGGCGGGGCTCTGGGACCACCTTGCGCGGCTCGCTGCGGACGACGGCTACGCTCTCGAGCGCGGTCCCTGTCCGCTCGGGGTCAACGGGTTCGCAGACCCAGCGGGGCACCGCGTCCGGGTGCGCGTCGACCTCGACCCGGCGCACGCCGCGAAGACACTCGCTCATGAGCTCGGTCACATTCGAGCCGACCACCCCACTCGGTTCCCGGGGTACCTCACCGACTTCGCCTGCAGAGGCCAGGCTGAGGTCGAGGCCGAGTCCGTCGCTTACATCGTGATGACTCACGCGGGTGTCGCCGCCGAGGCGTACTCCACGGCGTACATCGCTGGGTGGTCCTTCGGAGACCCCGACGCGGCGAAGGCTTCCGTCGCCATCGTCGTGACCACGGCCCGGAGCCTGCTGCTCGGCGGAGCAATGGATCAGCGGCCGTCACGCCGTAGCGGGCCCGAGGAACGTGTGGAAGCCGCAATCAGCGGCAACCGCACAGCGAGCGCGGAACCGCGATGCCTCGGCCAATCGTGAGCTGAGGGAGGCAGCCGCTCGATGGCCTCTCCGACGAAGCACCGAACAGTAGCGGGCGACTGACCACCGGAAAGCGTCCTCCAAGGGTCTTCGGTGCGTTGGGTTTTGGTTCTGAGTTTCGGTGGGCCCTTCGAGGCTCGTCCGCGTGTGACTTTGCGACTTGCGTGGCGGCTTTCTTCTCGCACTGAGTGGCCGGGTCGACGTCCGGCTCTTGCGTGCCCGGGGCCAGTGTCAGCTGGTGAATGTCTCCCCGCCGTCCACGGACCGGAGCAGTGCGTCCTCGATTACGACGAGGATCTCGAGCTGGCCGTCAGGTTGGTTCCGTGCCGTGACCGCTTCGGGTGCTTCGCTGACGGTGCCCTTCGCCGCCCAGGTCGTTCCGGCGTCGGTGCTGAGGAACATGTTCCCGTCGGGTGCGACGTCGACGACGGTCTGGTCGTCGGCGAAGAAGGTGAGCTGTAGCAGTGGCGCTTCTGGGACGAGTGCCCAGGTCTTGCCGCCGTCGGTGGAGCGTGCGGGCCCGGACTGGCTTGTGGTGAGCAGGGTGGTCCCGTCTGGGGAGGCTGCGAGGTCGAAGGTGGCGACGGGGGGTGACAGGGTGGTCCAGGCCTGTCCGTCGGTGGTGTTCAGCACCGCAGTTCCGTCGGATCCCGTGACCCCGGCCGCGGAGGCGGTGAGGGTGTGAAAGTCGGTCTGCCCTTCGCGCGAAAGGGTCGACCAGGTCTCGCCGGCGTCGGTGGATTCGATCAGCCCGACAGGATTGGCCATGTCGACGCCAGGCCCTGGGTGCCCTGAGGCGTAGAAGTGGTCTGGGCCGGCCATGGTGAAGCCCATCAGGTCGATCACCGGGCCGACGCGGACGGGGCCGGTGTCGTCGTAGCGGAATAGGCCGTCGTGGGTGGCCAGGTAGACCTTGTCGTCGGCGGGGTTGAACGCGACGCCGTGCACGTGGTCACTTGGCACGCCCTGCTCGCTCGGGGATTGTGCGGCCCTATCGGTCTGGTCGATGGCGGGAGCCGAGCAGCTGGCTAGGGCCCCCACGACGGCAGCGACAGCGAGGGTCGTACGTCGCGTTCGGCGCATCCTGGGGGCAGACGGCGTGACAGGGGTGTCCGTTCGTTCGGCGGTACCGGCAGTCGGGTCGAACTCAGATCACGGTGACGAAGCCTCCGATGAGCCCTTGGAGGCTCTGGGTCCATGCGGTCCACAGCCCGGTCATCAGGGCGATGCCGATCACGACCAGCAGCGCCCCGCCGATGCGCATGATCGCCACCCGGTGCTGGCGGAGGAACGTCACCGCGGCGGTGGAGCGGTGCGCACCTAGGGCGATCAGCAGGAACGGGATCCCGAGACCCGCGGCGTAGGCCGCGGCCAGGAGTGCCCCACGCAGGGCGCTGGCCTCGTTCAGGGACAACGACAGCACGGTGGCCAAGGTAGGCCCGATGCAGGGCGCCCATCCGAGGCCGAAGACGATACCGAGGAGAGGTGCGCCGAGCAGTCCCTGGCGGGGGGCGAGGTGGATGCGGCGTTCGCGTTGTAGGCCGGGAATCCACCCGAGGAACGACAACCCCATGAGCACGACCAGTGCACCCATGACGGGCATGACGACCGCGAGCCATGGCCGTATCGCGACCCCGAGGGAGCCGAAGGTCACTCCGAGGAGGACGAACACCGCCGAGAAGCCCAGGACGAACAGGCCGACGCCGGTCAGTAGGACGGCCTTGGACCGTTGGCCTGTGGAGGCACCGCTCATTCCGGTGACGAAGGCGAAGTACCCAGGCAGCAGCGGGATCACGCAGGGTGAGGCGAACGAGACGACTCCGGCGATGATCGCCACAGGGACCGCGAGGAGCATCGGCCCGGAGAAGGCGGTCTCCTGGAACGTGCTGGCCAGGTCCTGCCAGAACCCACCGCTCACGGCGCCTCGGCCAGCGCGGTGTCGATCAGCTCACGCAGGGTGGTCGGGTCCAGGAGACCGATGATGCGACCCAGCACCCGCGCCTGCCGGTCCAGCACCACGGTCGTGGGAACCGCCTCGACCGGCACCCGCCCCTGCAGGGCGGCGATCGCGGACCCGTCGGCGTCGTGGATGCTTGGGTAGGGGATCTGGAAATTGCGTTCGAAGGGCTGCGCAGCGCCGACGTCGTCGGTCCCGTTGATCCCGATGAAGTGAACCCCTTCGTCGGCGTAGTCCGTAGCGGCGGCGACCAAGTCAGGCGCCTCTGCCCGGCACGGCGGGCAGGCCGCGTACCAGGTGTTGATCACCACGACGTCACCGGCCCATGCACCGGTGTCCACGTCGGCGCCCGCGAAGTCCTTGCCGACCAAGCGCACCGGCTCGCCGCGGTCCGCGGCATCCCACATCGCCACGGTGCCATCCCCAGAGACGTACCCCGCCTCGCTGCCGTCCTCCGTCCACCCGCCGGTCACCGCCGACGCGCACCCGGCGAGGAAGATCGCGGCGATCGTCCCGAAGAGCAGGCCACGGAGCGCCGTGCGCCCGACTCGGGCAGGGGTGGTGCGCACCGCGTGCCGCCGAACCGCCGGCACGTCCCCGACGCTCATGTCGACCGCTCGCCCTCGGAGCGATTCGGTCGTGTGCTGGGCTCGGCATCATCGGGCGCAAGGTGCCGAAGGCCGGTCAGCACCAGTAGCGCGGCGCCGATGACGATGGCGGTGTCGGCGAGGTTGAAGGTCGGGAACCACCCGCTGTGCAGGTAGTCGGTGACGACCCCGTCCCCGGCTCGGTCGACGAGGTTCGCGACTGCACCACCCAGGACCAGGGCGAGGGCAGCCAGCCGCTCCCGCGAGGGGGCGGCGGCGGTCCGCCAGGCGACCACGCCAACTGCGGCAGTCACGAGGGAGGTGACGGTGAGCACGAGCCAGGTCGGCGCGCCGGCCCCGACGGAGAAGGCGACCCCGGGGTTATAGGCCAGCCGCAGGTCGACCGGGCCCACAGGGATGACTCGGTCTTGCAGCGCTGCGACCGCCCACGCCTTGGCGGCCAGGTCGACGGCGGCGACCAGCGTGACCCCCAGGGCTGCTGCGACGCGTCGCCCCGCCGGGCCGCGCGCGCCCGTCTGGCGTGCGGTCGCCGTCGTCACGGTCATCGGGCGACCGGTGCCGGACGCTCGAGGGGAACGGGCGTCCCGGTCGGGGCGGCGTGCGGGAGGGGGCGGGTGCGCCCGGCGCGGACACCGTTGGCGATCACGACGACCTCAGCGATCTCGTGGACGAGCACCACCGCAGCCAGCCCCAGGGCCCCGGTCAGGGCGAGGGGCATGAGCACGACGATGATCGCCAGGGACAGGCCGACGTTCTGCAGCATGATGTGCCGGGCCCTGCGGGCGTGGGCGAACGCCTGTGGCAGGTGACGCAGGTCCTCGCCCATGAGCGCGACGTCGGCGGTCTCGATCGCGACGTCGGTACCCATCGCACCCATGGCGATCCCCAGGTCAGCGGTCGCCAGGGCGGGGGCGTCGTTGACGCCGTCGCCCACCATGGCGGTGCGCCGCTGGTTGCGCAGCTGGGCGACCAGTGCGGCTTTGTCCTCCGGGCGCAGGTCGGCATGCACCTGGTCGATGCCGACCTCCCGGGCCAGGGCGGTGGCGGTCAGGGTGTTATCGCCGGTGAGCATGGCGACGTGGTACCCGTCGCGGCGCAGCTGGGCCACGACCTGCGCGGCCTCGGGGCGCAGCTCGTCCCGCACCGCGACGGCACCGAGCAGCTGCCCGTCCTCCTCGATCAGGACGGCGGTGGCACCCGCCTGCTGCATCCGCTCCACCTCGTCGGCCAGTACGCCGGACGGCACCCAGCCGGGTCGGCCGAGCCGGACCGGTCGACCGTCGAAGGTGCCGGTCAGGCCGGCGCCGGGCACGGCTTCGACGTCGGTCGCGGGGGTGACCGCCGGCACGGCGGCCAGGATGGCGCGGGCCAGGGGGTGCTCGCTGCGGGCCTCGAGGGCCGCAGCGACCTCCAGCACGCGGTCCTGGGCGTGTCCGGGGGCCGCGACGACGGCCACCACGGCGGGGGCGTTGCGGGTCAGGGTCCCGGTCTTGTCCAGCGCGACTCCGCGGATGGCGCCGAGTGCTTCGACCGCCGCGCCGCCCTTGATCAGCACGCCCTGCTTGGACGCCGCTCCCACGGCCGCGACGACGGACACCGGCACGGAGATCGCCAGGGCGCACGGTGAGGCCGCGACCAGGACCACCAGTGCCCGCTCGATCCACGTGCCGGGGTCTCCCAGGAGGCTGCCGGCGACGGCGATGAGGGCGGCGGCGATCATCACGCCAGGCACCAGCGGCTTGGCGATGCGGTCGGCGAGGCGCTGGGCCTGGCCCTTGCGGGACTGCTCGGCCTCGACGATGCGCACGATCCGCGCCAGGGAGTTGTCCTCGGCCGTGGTGGTGACCTCGACCTCCAGCACACCGGAGCCGTTGATCGACCCGGCGTACACCGCCTGCCCAGGCCCGGCCTCCACCGGCACGGACTCACCGGTGATGGCCGAGACGTCCAGCGCGGTCCGGCCGGTGCGGATCAGCCCGTCGGTGGCGACCCGCTCGCCTGGCTTGACCAGCATCAGATCCCCGACCCGCAGCTCCCCGGGGGACACCGTGGACTCCGACCCGTTGCGCAGCACCGTGGCCTGCGCGGGGACCAGGTTCAGCAGCGCCCGAAGGCCTCGACGGGTGCGGGCCAGGGAGTACTCCTCCAGGCCCTCGCTGATCGAGAACAAGAACGCCAGCGCGGCCGCCTCGGCGACCTCGCCCAGCAGGACTGCGCCGATCGCGGCGATCGTCATCAGCGTCCCGACGCCGATCTTGCCCTTGCCCAGCCGCCGCAACGTGCTCGGCACGAACGTCCACGCCCCGACAAGCAGGGCGACCCAGTTCAGGACCAACGCGACCGCGGGCTGCTCCATGGACCCCGCGATCAGGCCGGCCAGGAGCAGGGCGCCGGCGACCGCGGCGAAGCGCAGCTCGCTGACCTCCCACGGCCGCTCGGCCTCGTGCTCCTCGGCCTCCTTGCCGGCGGGGGTGGTCTCGTCGTCGCTGCAGCCGCACGCGTCGCTCATCGTGCCGTCTCCTTGGGTGCCGGGGTCGTGTCGTCGTCGTCAGCCGCGGGGGCTGCGTAGGTCGGGCACAGCGCGACGGCGTTCCCCGTCGCCACCAGCAGGCCCTCCGCTGCGACCAGCAGATCCATCAGCTCCGGACGCGTGAGGTGGTAGACCGATGCGCGGCCCTGCGGGCGGAAGTCGACCAGGCCGCACTCGCGCAGGCAGGCCAGGTGGTTGGAGACCGTCGACTGGCCCAGCCCGAGCGCGGCGCACAGGTCCACAACGCGTGCCTCGCCCAGTGCCAGTCGGCGCACCAGCGCCAGCCGGGTGGGATCGCTCAGGCCGCGGAACAGGGCGACAGCAGGGGCCAAGGCAGCGCGGTCCGCCACATCAGAACTTGCGGCAATCATCTGCATGCGCTGATGATACATGCACGAAGTGATGGTTGCGAGACGGGATGGGGACGCGCCGTGCTGATGAACCGGGCAGAGACGATGCTGATGAACAACCCGGCCCGGGCCCGGCTGCAACGAGCCTACGAGGTACCGCTCCTGCAGCGGCTCGGCGCCGAGCTCGACGAGGCCGACGTGGTCGAGATCGGGTGCGGGCGCGGTGTCGGGACCGAGCTGCTCCTCCGGCGGATGGGTGCCGCCCACGTGACCGCGCTGGACCTGGACCCGGCGATGGTGCAGCGCGCCCAGCGTCGCCTGGCCCGGTACGCGACCCGGGTCGACGTCAAGCTCGGCGACGCGTGCGAGCTCCCGCTCGCCGACGCCGCTGTCGACGCGGTGGTCGACTTCGGGGTCATCCACCACGTGCCGGCCTGGCGCGACGCGGTCGCCGAGGTCGCGCGCGTGCTGCGCCCGGGCGGCCAGTTCGTCTTCGAGGAGGTGACCCGCCACGCACTGCAGCGGTGGTCCTACCGCACCTTCCTCGAGCACCCCGAGCACGACCGGTTCAGCGCCGAGGAGTTCCTCGCCGAGCTCGCACGGATCGGCTTCACGCTGCCACGACCGGCCGTGACCCGGTACTTCGGTGACTTCGTCATCGGCGTCGCAGTCAAACCGTCGACCACGAGGCCTGGGCCGCGGTGAGCGGCTACGCCATCGTCGCCCTGGCCCTGTTCGCCACGTGGGCCCTGCTCGCCGGGGTCGGTCGCATGGCCCTGCAGCGCCGGCGCACCGGGGACAGCGGATTCCGCTTCGCGGCCGCCACCGCGGGCAGTCGGCAGTGGTGGGCCAACCGGATCAGCGCCGCCGGGTCGGTCCTCGTCGGCGTCGCCGCACCGGTCGCCGACCTCCTCGGCCTCGACGCGGTCGCCCCCGCACTGAGCGCCCCGTCCCTGCGGACCGCAGCAGCCGTCGTGGCCGCCGCAGGGGTCGTGGCCACCTACCTGGCACAGCTCGCCATGGGCACCGCCTGGCGGATCGGTGTCGACCCGACCGAACGCACCGACCTGGTCACCTCCGGGCCCTTCGCACTCGTGCGCAACCCCATCTTCACCGCAGCGCTCATCACCTTCACCGGGCTCGCCCTCACCACCGCGAACGCCGTGGCCCTGTCCGGTCTGGTCGTCGTCCACGCGGGCATCCAGATGCAGGTCCGCGCCGTCGAGGAACCACACCTGCTCGCCACGCACGGCCAGGCCTATGCGCACTACGCCGCCCGTGTGGGGCGGTTCCTCCCCTGGATCGGACGCCTGCGCCGCTAGCGGGCCGCTGACAAGACCAACCTCTGCGCTGCTCCACCCCCAGTACAACGAAAGGCGTGTCCATGGACCTGGCAGTTGCCGCCCTCCAAGCGGTCGGACTGTTCCTGGTGACCAACATCGACGACATCATCGTCTTGTCGCTGTTCTTCGCCCGCGGCGCCGGCGCTCCAGGCACCACCGCCAAGATCATCGCCGGGCAGTACATCGGCTTCGGCGGCATCCTCATCGCGTCCGTCCTCGTCGCGCTCGGCGCCAGCGCCTTCCTGCCCGAGGACGCCATCCCCTACTTCGGGCTCATCCCGCTGATCCTCGGCCTCCACGCCGCCTGGCAGGCCTGGCGCAACCGCGACGACGACGATGACGACGACCCCGGCAAGGCCGTCGCCGTCTGGACCGTCGCCGCCGTCACCTTCGCCAACGGCGGGGACAACATCGGCGTCTACGTCCCCATCTTCCTCACCGTCGGCCTCGCCGCGATCGCCGCCTACGCGGTCGTGTTCCTCGCCCTGGTCGCCGTCCTCGTCCTCGCCGCCCGCTACGTCGCAACCCGACGCCCCATCGCCGAAGTCCTCGAGCGCTGGGAACACGTGCTGTTCCCCCTGGTCCTCATCGGCCTGGGCATCGTCATCCTCGTCGAAGGCGGCGCCTTCGGGCTCTAGCCCTTCCGGCTTGCGCGCTGGTCGATCCCCGCCCAGAGTCGACGATCAGCGCCGGCGCGGTTTCCAGGAGCCCGCACCGCCACAACCCTCGATCTTCTGGCGGCCCACGACCGCGTCGGTCCTCGACGCCTTGTCCCGGCGCGATGGGAGACCGGCGCCAAGTTGAGTACCTCGACCGACACCGCCCGAACCCATCCCGGAACGGCGGGGCCGGGCCCGTACCTCCGCTGCCACGCCACGCGCTGGGGCAGCACCGGATGCGGGCCAGGGGCGGCTGAGAGAGTCGGGCCTGACCTGCTCGGGTCAGGAGCTCGGCGTTCCTACATCGGAGGGCGGGATGACGTGACACACCTGCGACGGGTGGCACTGGGCAGGGTCCAAGGTGGTTGCGCGGTGGCCCAGGCGCCGCACCTGTGCGAGGAGAGCGGTCAGCTCGGCGATCCGTCGCTCGAGACTGCCGGCGTGCTGCTCCAGCAGGTCGACGACGTGCTGACAGGGCGGCCCGCTGTTCTCGCGGGCAGAGACGACGTCGGTGATCTGCCGGAGTGTCAGGCCCGCCGCCTGCGCTGCCCTGACGAACGCGAGCCGCTCGATGGCGCCGTGGTCGTACTGCCGATAACCCGACGCTTGACGCGCAGGCGCAGGCAGCACTCCGGCCTTTTCGTAGAACCGGATGGCCTTGGTCGTCACGCCGCTCGCTGCGGCCAGCTGACCGATACGCATCTGATGACCCTACGCCTTGACCTTCCCGCGCAGTGGAACGTCTACCGTCGGCCCCCCTTAGAAGGTGGGCACGGTCGGTGACGCGCTAGGAGCACCCCATGGACGAGTACGACGTGATCGTGATCGGCACCGGAGGCGCCGCGATGGCCGCCGGGATCGAGGTCCGCTCCCGCGCAGCAAGCGTCCTGCTCGTCGAGCACAACGCCCTCGGCGGAACCTGCCTGAACATCGGCTGCGTGCCGAGCAAGAGCCTGCTGGCCGCAGCAGACCAGCGCCACCGCGCCGCGGTGAACCGTTTCCGCGGCGTGGCCACGAGCACCGGTGGGGTCGTCATGGACGCGCTGCTCGCGCAGAAGCAAGCGCTCATCGACCATCTTCGCGAGGTCAAGTACGCCGAGGTAGCGGCCGCCCACGGCCTCCGCGTCGTCTACGGGCACGCCCGGTTCCTCGACGCGCACACCGTGCAGGTCAACGACCACCAACTACGGGCCCGGGCCTACGTCGTGGCAACCGGGTCCGCGCCGTACGTCCCCGACCTGCCTGGCATGGCCGACGTCGACTACCTCACCTCCACCACCGCAATGGAGCAGCGAGACCTGCCCGCATCCATGGTCGTGGTCGGCGGCGGGTACGTCGGGCTGGAGCAGGCCCAGCTGTGGGCGCACCTGGGCGTAGAGGTCACCCTCGTCGGGCGCTTCGCCCCGCACACAGAGCCCGAGGTTGCTGACGTACTCCGCGGCGTGTTCAACGACGAAGGCATCACGGTGGTCGAGGAGCGCGCGGTCACGGTCGCGCGCACAGAGAACGGGGTCGTGGTCACCACGACAGCCGGCACCCGAGCGCAGGGTCAGCGGCTCCTGGTCGCGACCGGCCGCTTCGCCGACACACGCAACCTGGGCCTGGACGCCGCAGGTGTGCAGACCGACGAGCGCGGGTTCATCGTCGTCGACCAGAACCAACGCACCACCAACCCGCGGGTGTTCGCCGCCGGTGACGTCGCCGGCGGACCGCAGTACGTCTACGTGGCCGCGCAGACCGGACACGTCGCCGCCGCCGGCGCCCTGGGCGAGCCATCCACGGTGGACTACCGCGGCCTGCCCGGTGTCACCTTCACCACCCCGCAGATCGCCAGCGCGGGACTCACCGAGCATCGCGCCACGGAGCTGGGGCACTCCTGCGAATGTCGGGTCCTAAGCGCCCAAGACATTCCCCGAGCACTGGTCAACCAGGATCCCCGCGGAACCCTCAAGCTCGTCATCGACGCGAAGACCCGCGAGGTCCTCGGGGTCCACGCCGCCCTCGACGGAGCCGGCGACGTGATGCTCGCCGCGACGTACGCGATCAAGTTCGGTCTTACCGTCGACGACCTCGCCGACACCTGGGCGCCCTACCTCACCATGAGCGAGGCACTGCGCATCGCCGCCGGGCTGTTTCGCTCGAACCTGCCCACCAGCTGCTGCGCCTGACGCCCGGCGACGCAAGGAGGTTCAAGAGCGTGGACAGCGCCTTGCGTCGCCGGCTCCTCGGCGGATCCCGCATACGAACGTTTCCGCTACACCGGAGTCGAGATTCCGGTGAGGTCTGACATCGACCCGGATCGTGTAGCGGAACTCAGTGCCGAAATCTACGGTTCGGAACTTCCCGGTGGGGATGAGTTTCGCTACGCTCGACCGGTGGGGCATCTGCTGGGGTACGCGCGCGTGTCCACCGCTGATCAGGACGCGGCGTTGCAGATCGACGCCCTGAATCGGGCGGGGTGCTACCGGGTGTTCGTCGACACGATCTCCGGATCGCTGCAGCAGCGCCCCGAGCTGGACAAGCTGCTCGACCAGCTGCGTCCAGGGGACACCCTGGTGGTGTGGCGCCTGGATCGGCTGGGCCGGTCGATCCGGCACCTGATCGACCAGCTGCAGGTCCTATCCGACCGCGGCGTGGGGTTCCGGTCCCTGCAGGAGACGATCGACACGACCTCCCCAGGAGGACGGTTGGTCTTCCACGTCTTCGCCGCCCTGGCCGAGTTCGAGCGCGACCTGATCCGGGAGCGGACCAACGCCGGCCTGGAGGCCGCCCGCGCACGGGGCCGCACCGGTGGGCGCCCCTCGGCGCTGTCCGGCGACCAGGTCCGGGCGGCCCGGCGGATGTATGAGCAGAAGGACATGACGGTCGCCCAGATCGGTGAGGTGCTCGGGGTTTCCCGCACCACGATCTACCGGGCCCTGAACCGCCCACCCGCTGCGCCGGCCTCGCCGCGACGAGCCACGAGCGCCGTGTAGCAACGTGGATGCGGGCGGGCGGTGGCAGATCCTGCGGCTGCATGTCGAGGACCAGGTCCCGCTCGCCGCGCTGGCCCGGCATCACGGCCTGGGTGTGCGCACGCTGGAACGCTGGCACGCCCGCTACCGCGCAGGCGGCCTGGCCGCCCTGGACCGGACACCGCGGGCGGACGTCGGCGGGCACCGTCTGCCGGCGGAACTCGTCACGCTGATCGAAGGGCTGGGCCTGACCCGGCCCCGCCCACCAATCGCCGCGATCCACCGGACGGTGGTGAAGGTCTGCGCCGGCGCCGACTGGCCGGTCCCGTCCTACGGCGTCGTCCGCTCGATCATCACCGCCCTGGACCCCGGCATGGTCACCCTCGCCCTTGAGGGACCAGGCTCCTACCGGGACAAGTACGAGCTCGCGGTGCGCCGGGCGGCGGACCGGCCCAACGCGATGTGGCAGGCCGACCACACCCTGCTGGACATCGTGCTCGTCGGCACGGATGGCAAGCCGGCCCGGCCGTGGCTGACCGTCGTCATGGACGACTGCTCGCGCGCGATCTGCGGGTACATGGTCTTCTTCGGCGCGCCGGCCACGATGAACACCGCCTTGGCGTTACGGCAGGCGATCTGGCACAAGAGCGACCCACGGTGGCCGATGTGCGGGATCCCCGAGGTGCTCTACGTCGACCATGGGTCGGACTTCACCAGCGACCACCTGGCCCGCACCACCGTCGACCTGCACATCCGCCTAATCCACTCCGCCGTCGCCCGACCACAGGGGCGGGGCAAGGTCGAGCGGTTCTTTGGAACCGTCAACACCGAGTTGCTCACCACCCTGCCCGGACACCTCCACCACGGTGCCGGGCGCTGGCCGGCGCCGGCCCTGTCCTTGGCCGACCTGGACGGCGTGGTCGGGGCGTTCGTCCTGGACTACAACGACCGCACCCACAGCGAGCTCGGCATCTCGCCGCGGGCGGCGTGGATCGCCGACGGGTGGCTGCCACGCACCCCCGACAGCCTCCAGGCTCTGGACGGGCTGCTGCTCAGCGTGGCCCGATCCAGAACGGTGCGCCGCGACGGCGTCCACTTCCAGGGCCTGCGCTACGTCTCCCCGACCCTCGCCGGCTTCGTCGGGCGCCCCGTGGTCATCCGGTACGACCCCAGAGACATCACCGAGATCCGCGTCTTCGACCACGACCAGTTCCTGTGCGCCGCCGTCGACCAGGACCACCACGGGCGCCAGATCAGCCTCAAGGAAGTCCAGGCCGCCCGCAACGCCCGCCGCCGCGCGCTGCGCCGAGGCATCAACGAGCGGATCGCCGTGGTCGGCGCCCACACAACCGACCCCCGTGCCAGGCCACTGCCGCCACGGACCCCAGCCTCGGGCCCGGTGAAGCTCAAGGTCTACAAGGAGGACCTACGGTGAGCGAACGCTTCATCGTGACCAAGGAGCACCGCCGCTTCACCGAGTTCGCCGACTCCGTCCGGCGAGGGCGCACCATCGGGCTGTGCTTCGGACCGGCCGGGGTCGGCAAGACGGTCTCCGCCCGCCGCTACGCCCACTGGGACCAAGCCCACGAGTTGGTCACCGCCTGGGGCCCACGCAGCGACGACGACGCCAAGGTCTACGCCGCCCTGGCCAAGAACCGCACCGCCCTCTACACCCCCGGGGTCCTGACCACCCCGCGGCTGCTACGCGAGGACCTGGACCGGATCATCACGCGCACCAGCATCTGCATCCAGCAGCACCTTGAAGCCCCGGGCCGCGCCCCTGTGGACCGGGGCGGCGCCCGGCGCACCACCAACTACGTCCAGCTCGTCATCGTCGACGAGTCCGAACGTCTCAGCCCCACCGCGCTCGAGCTCCTGCGGGACCGCTACGACCGCGACCAGATCGCCCTGATCCTCATCGGCATGCCGGGCCTGGAGAAGCAGTTCAGCCACTACCCCCAGTTCTACAGCCGCGTCGGGTTCGCCCACCAGTACCGCCCCCTGAGCAACGACGAGCTCCTCTTCGTCCTGCAACGCCACTGGCGCACCCTCAGCAAGACTCTCAACCCCGACGACTTCACCGACGCCCAGGCCATCGCCGCGATCAGCCGCATCACCCGCGGCAACTTCCGCCTCCTGGAACGACTCTTCCCCCAGATCGAACGCGTACTGAGAATCAACGAGCTGCAGACCATCACCAACGACGTCGTCGAAGCCGCCGCGAGCACCCTCGTCATCGGGGTCGAGTGAGCCCGCCAGGAATCGGCTGCCGCAGGCCGCCACCTACCGGCGAAGGTCACATCCGCGAGACCGACTGACCGAGACTACCGCCGCACCGAAAACGATCAGATTCGGCGGGTTGTAGGAAGGCGACATGCCGGTGCGCACCAGTCTGCAGAGCGACGGCAACGCCGTTCGGGCGCCGCGTGCGGACCACGGTCAGGAGGGTGCCGATCACCCGAGCCGATGCGGGGTGGGCCGCCGTGGTCGCGGCGTTCCCGGCGCTGGCGGTGAGCCACACATGTGCATTGCTCGCTGGTCGACGTCGCCGCGCGCTAAGCGTCTTGCAGCAGGGAGCGTCGCCTCCGTCGACGCGCTATGTATGCCAAGGGCATCAAAGAACCCGCACCCAGGGAATAGGTTCGCGTCATGGCTCCGATGAGTAGCGCCCGGCAGGACCTCATCTGCCTCGAGGCGCTCTACGACGCTCCCGCGGACGATCGGTTCGACGCGCTGGCCGCCCTGCAGCGCACGGGCCTGCGTCTCGAACAGGCACAGGAGTGGCTGCGGATAGCGCGTGCAGAAGGGCTGGTCGCTGAGCTCGAGGGAAGCTTGGTACCAGGCGATCGACCGACAAGGCGGGGACGGGCGATCGTCGAGGAGGCCCGCCAGCGCCGGAGCAACCGGTCACACATCAGGCAGACCGCTCAACGGAATCTGCTGAGATGGACGGACGACACCGGCGGCGGAAACCTTGCCCGCTTCCTTGAGAGCGACTTCGCTTGGATCGACGGCCTGACCCTGACACTGGAGCAGGCAGCCGAGGCTGCACGCGCACTTCACGAAGAGGGCCTGATCAAGGCTCGGATCATCGGCGCCTGGGGGGCGGAGGTCGTCCGCGCTGACGTCGAGATACTTCCCCTCGGCCGCGAGGTGGTCGACGAGCACAACGGCGATCCGACTGCGTGGCGAGCAAGGCTGGCCAAGCACAACGCCCTCGTGAACATTCAGCACAACGCCGGATCGATCGCCATCGGTGGTCATGGGTCGACGGTGAACGCCAAAGTCACCAACGAGATCGACTCCGACAAGCTCGGCCAGCTCGTGGAAGCGCTCGTAGCCGCGCGGGGGACGCTCGCGCTCGCCGCACAGGACCAGGACGACTACGACTCGAACCTCGAGGACCTTCAGTCAGGCGAGCCCAGCCGCGTCCAGCGCGCGCTGACCTGGTTCGGGAGGCTCGGGCGCGATATCGGAACGAACGCGCTAGGCGGGATGCTCGCCGGCCAGGCGCTCGGATTACTTCCGGGCTGAGCTTGTCCTCCGTGCCTTCGTCATAAGCCGTGAGGCACCGGACACAAGTCAGCCAGCGCAAAGCGTGGCGACGGGCACGGTCCCACGCCGCGAGAATCCGCCGACCGTGACCGTCGCAACTGACCAGCCTCAAGACGAGTGCGCAGTAAGGCGACGTCAACCAGCGCCCGCCCCGCGCATCCTCAGAAGCGGATCTGGTCCACCGTGACGTTGATCTTCGCCCCGCCGCTGACCGCCTCCGCGTACTCCGCCAGCTCAGGGTCGCTGATGCTGCCCCCTTGGTCGGCAAACATCTGTCGGATCGCGGGCCGGATCTCGGAGACGGGCCGTCCGGCGTACTGAATCCGCAGGCGGTCGAACTCGCGCTCGAAGTTGCGGGCGACCTCGTCAAGAGCTGATTGCGTCTCCTGCTGTAGCGCTCGACGGAAAGCGCGGTCGTCGAACTGGAACGACATGGTGGCTCCTCAGTAGGTGGGGTAGGGCCTCACGGACATCTCGAACATGCATTCGAGTATGGACGGGGGGTCTGACACCCGGCGCCGACACGCCGCGGCCCCCGGGTAGGCAGGCCGGTCAAGCGAGAGGAGGGGTACGCGCGGCTAACCAGTGCGCCCGCTCGGCGCACGAGCGGTGGCGAGGCAGCGCCGTGCGGGCCACGATGACGGGCGTCCACGACGTGGGGAGGAACTGATGGCAGGGAACGGCGTGCACACGGTGCCGGCGGGTGGCTCCGGCTGGGTCAACGAGGTCGACGGCACCAAGGTCGGCGCGGCCTACGCGACCAAAGACGAGGCCGTGAAGGCCGGGCGGGAGGAAGCCAAGCGGCGGCAGACCGAGCACCACATCCACAACCTCGACGGCACGATCGGCGAGAAGAACTCCTACGGCAACGACCCGCGCAACATCCCCGGCTAGCGGGCCGCGCGACGTGCGGCAGGTACGCCCAAACCCGGGCGGCCGACAAGATCGCCCGTGACCTCGACGTCCAGCAGATGCTCGTCGACGCCGGCGGACCGTCATGGAACGTCGCCCCGACCAACGTCGTCCCGGTGGCGCTCGAGCGCGTCGAGGACGACGAGATCGTGCGCCAGCTGCGGGCGGTGCGCTGGGGCCTGGTGCCGTCCTGGGCGAAGGATCCTGCGATCGGCAGCCGGCTCATCAACGCTCGCGCCGAGACGATCACCGACAAGCCCAGCTTCCGCCGCGCCGCCCTCGCCCGGCGGGCGGTGGTGCCGATGGACGGCTACTACGAGTGGGGCGCCCCGCAAGCCGGCTCCAAGCGCAAGACGCCGTACTACCTGCGCTCCCCCGACAAGTCGCCGCTGGCGGCCGCCGGCCTCTACGAGCTGTGGCCCGACCCGGCGAAGGACAAGGACGACCCCGAGCGGTGGAAGTGGACCTTCACGGTCATCACCACCACCGCGACCGACTCCACCGGGCACATCCACGACCGCTCACCGCTGCTGCTGCCGGCGGACCCGGTCGACGCGTGGCTGAACCCCACGGTGACCGAGCTCGACGACGTGCGCGACCTGCTCGCCGCCGTCCCGGAGCCCCACCTGGTTCCACGGCAGGTGGGATACGACGTCGGCAACGTCCGCAACGACGGCCCCCACCTGGTCGACCCGGTGGCGTAGAACGGCAGGCCTCGACGCTGCTTCGGCCCGGCCGACAGGCGGCGTCGGTGCGACGCTCACCCTCACGGCGACGTCAGCGAACTTGACCTGCCCGGTCGGAGGAGCGTCTCCTTCGACCGGGCGTGGGCTGGACCCTGCACGTGAAGCGGTGCCCCCGCGTGTCGTGCCATGTAGGCGCACGCGGTACGTCGACCGCCGGACGCTCGAGGACGAGCGACCAGACCGCCCCCGGCGTGAGCAGCGCGGCGTTGATCGGGACGGGTGCCAGCGCGCGAGCAGCCAAAGGTCACTCGAGTGCTCATCGCCGCCATCGAGGGGCGGGGCGGCGAGGTCCCGGACCCCCGCAGTACGTCCCCACACCGTGCGCTCCTGAAAGAACGCCCGCGTCGGCGGAATTAGCCCCGAGTCCGGTGCTCAGCCGGGCGGCAACCGCTGCGTGCCACACAGTCGGACAGCCTCGTTCGCGCTGCGGCGAACTGCTCGAGCCACCTGAGCGGGGCGTCGGCGTTGGCGGTGGTGGCGTAAGCCCCTTGCCACGCGAGGTGGAGCGCTGACAGCTCTTCGATGAGCTCGGCGTGGTCGTGCCAGCATTCCGGGACGACGCGGCGGTCGAGCTTGAAGCGTTCGACGAGCCAGCCGATCCAGAGATCGAGCTCCTCGAGGAGGAGCTCCTGGTCCTCCGGTGCGTGGGCAGACCACACGATCGGCACGGGTAGTGCTGTCGGCTGGTTCATCTGTAGCGGCGGGTAGAAGAGATCACCTCGGCCGTCATCGCGGTTCACGAGAGTCACCTCCCCATGACGTTCGAACCCGCAACGGCGGAAGGGCGCACAACCTCGGCTGGCGGCGCGGCGTTGACGTGGTGCTCAAGGGTGAAACTCCAACCGTTGTCGGGCATGCCCGGTTCGGCTGCATCGGCGCACAGCCCTAGCCAAGACTCGTCGTTCACCTCGTCTGCGGTTCTCCGGATCGCGTCGTTCTTCGCCATGAGGCCCTCGACGCGATCGAGAATCTTGATGCCGTCTGCATCGAGCCCAGCGCGTGATCGGGGAGCCGGCGTCGCGTCCTGCTCTTCAACGACTCGCTCGATCCATGCCCGAGCTCTTGCCAGCAGGCGCGTGGACGCGTCAGCTCCGTGGATCCCTTTCACCAGGCCTCGGACGACGCCCGTCGGGCGCGATGTCAGAGCCGCGATGCGGTCGAGAGCGATGAAGATCCCGCCGCACTCGGGCGACGCCGCGATGTCCCGAACGGTTGCCTCGCCGAGGCCGCAGGCGTGCAGCCGTTCCGTCCACCTGGCGCGCGCGGCGTCGGCGTAGATGGTGCGGATGATCGGTTCGAGTCGACGCACCGACGTCGACTCCGACTCACGTCGGGCGATCGTGGCCGTCGCCGACAGTTCCGCGCCGCTGGTCGCGAGGATGCCCTCGAGAATCTCGTGAGCGTCACCGGCGGCATGGGGATCCGGCAGCTCGTCGCACTCGGGGTTGACGGGATCGACCGAGACGTAGAGGCGATTGCTGCGCCTTCCCCGCGTCATGGCGACGTACAGGTTCTCGCGCGTCATGCCGGGGTGGACGAGGACGTGGGCGAGGTCGACCGTGACCCCCTGCGCGCGATGTGTCGTGGTCGCGTAGGCGAGGTCGACGCTGTCCGTCACGTAGGCCGGCGGCAACGTCACTGACCGCGCCTCATCGGAGCCCGCCGTGCCGACGACGCCTCGCCTCGCCAGCGCAGTCCTCGCCGCGACGACGACGAGGTGGCCGTCGGCCCCCACGCCCTTCACGTCCCAGAGGTCGCCGTTCCTGACGTGGCCGTGTGCGGCGCGGAGCCCGCGGTCGTTGAGGCGAGTCACCACCCGGTCTCCGACGCAGATCATCGTGCCGCTCTTGGTGGTCACACCGTCGCGCGCCACCAGGCCTTCCTGCACCCGGTCGTTGTGGGCTCGCGTATTCAGCGCCGCGACCGTCGCCGCGTCGGGCGCCAGCAGGATCGTCGTCGCGCCCGACGCCACGTCCGCGGACCACGCGGCGTACGCCTCTTCGAGCATCGACTCGGCCGGTCCGGCGCGCAGCCGCCCGGCGTCCTCGTACTCGTCCAGCACGCGCGCGTCGCCGGCTCGCAGCCGGATGGTGGCCCGCGCCTCCCACTCCTCCGCGAACCGCCACAGCGTGCGCAGCTGCGCTCCCCCGGTCCTGTCGACGATCAGTCCAAAGGCACCACCGGCATCGACAGCGGACAGCTGCTGGTGATCGCCGACAAGCAGCACCTTGCCGCGTGCCCGGGCGACTTGGTCGACGAGCTCGCGCAGCATGAGCGTCCCGGCGAGCGACGCCTCGTCGACGATGACCAGCTGACCATCCCTGATCTGCCACCGTCGCGCCTCGCGCGTGAGGCTCATCAGTGCAGTGTCGAGCAGCCGTAGCCGGCGTACGTCGCCGCCAATCGCCGACCTCTCGTCGATCAGTCGCTGGATGACGGCGCGGCGCTGCTCGCCGCCCAAGCCATTCGTCTCGTGACGCCATTTGGCGGTGTTCTCGCATGCGATGCCGAGCGCTCCCGCGAGGTTTGCTGCCGCAGAGGCGGAGGGCGCGAGGCCGATCACCGATCCGTGCCCGTGCTGCCGTTCCCACACGTGGCGAAGGGCGGCGAGCGCGGTCGTCTTGCCCGAACCCGCCGGCCCGACCAGGACGTCCACCAACCTCCCCGAGGAGGAGATCGAAGCGACTGCGGCGAGCTGGTCTGACGCCAGCTCGAGGGCGTCGTCAGCGCGCATCATGCGTGACGTCGGCGCCGACGTGTCGGCGGCTGCGGCGAGGAGCGTGTGCTCAGCATCGAGGATGACGATGTCGGTGAAGGTGTGCTCGCCTGGACGCTCGAACACGCTCGACCCGTCCTCACGCGCGTAGCGTCCCGACGACGGGAACGCTGGCGCGGCCTCGAGGCTGACGCAGCGTCGCAAGGCGGAGTCGCACACGTCGTCGACGATCCGCAACCGGTCTGCCACGCTCGCGGCGATGAGCGGCTTGGTGACGCGCAGCGCCTCAGCCATCACGTTCCAACGGGTCCAAGTCGATCGCCGCTCGCGCACGCCGTCGAGCACGCGCGCCGCAAGGACATCCAGCACAGCCGGGGCGACCTCGGATCGCTGGACGGGTCGCATCAATGACGCGCCGATGACGCGGGAGGTGAGCTGCTCGGGCGACTCCCCCGTCACCGTGGTTGCCCGGTGCCTCCATCGCTCGACGAGCCGCCCCAGCGCGCGGACCTTCTTCGCTGGCCGCGTAGCACGAGCGACCTGCTGACGCAGTCGGACGATCTCGATCCGGTTCGGCGCTCGCCCATGCCTCGCCGTGAAGTCCGCGACCTCCGTCGTCATCGCCGCGTCGATCTGGGTTGAACGCTGCGAGAACGCCGCCATGAGCTCGTCACCGACGCCGTCGAGCTCGAACGCGGGCGTGCGCCTCGGCCCACGGGAACGCCAGCTCCACCGCACCGGCAGGCTGCGCGCTAGCTCGTCGACGAGTAGGGCTTCGTACAGCTCGCTGATCGTGACGACCGCGTGGTGCAGCGCCCGCGAGTCGAGTGACCTCCACGCGCCATCGCGCCCCTGCACCTTGTTGGCCACTACCAGGTGCGTATGGAGGTTCGGGTCACCGGCCCGGGAGTCCCAGTGGTCGAACGCCGCCGCCACAGCACCGCCGGTCGACTCCTGCCGGCATCCCGCGGCGCCGGTCCTCGTAAAGAGCGCACGGTCCTCGAGGAACCGGAGCGATGCCCCCACGGCTCGCCGGTGCGCCGAGTACACCGCGGCCTGCGTCTTTTCGTCAGCGACGGCCCAGAGAGTCGACACCGACTTCATCACCGTGAACGTGAGATCGAAGCCTGCGATGCAGGGCGACGACTCCCTCGCCAGCTCAACCCTCGTGATCGCGTCGACCGCCCGCTGTCTCGCCTCCGCGATGAGATCGCCGGGAAGAGCGCGCACCTGGGCCGCGACGCGATCGGCCGGTGGTGCCGCCGGGGAGTAGCGCCGACCGAGCGGCACGCCAGTCGACGGGTCCAGACCATGGCTGAAGAGCCGCGCCATCCCCTCCTCCGCTACCACTGTGCCCTGCCCCACCCCGACGGCCACGGCGGTCCCGGTGCGGCGGCCTAGCGCACCTAGCCCACGCCCCAGCCAACGGCCCGGTGGGTTGCCCGAGGCGGCGTAGTACGTAGTCATGGGCGACGGTCCGCGCCGCTCGCAGTCACCCGTGGCAATGTGCCGGAGCAGGTAGCGGTAACCCGCCCCTGCGGTGAGTCGGTGCAGCGTCATGACCACAACAGTGCCGCCGCGCTCACGGTCCGGATCCGATCGCCCACACTCCTGGGAGTGCGGGTCGGCGGCCGAACACCCGACGGGACTCACGCGGCCAGCCCTAGTGCCAGACGAGTCAGGGGCTCATCGACCCGCAGGCCGGCTGGTGGCCGGCGCCCGGCGACGCCGCCGACGGGCGCATCACTCAGCCGGCGGGACCTCCGGCTGAGATCGGTCGATCTGAAGCGGCCGCAGCGCCGCAGGCTGCTCGGCGACGCCCGGCCCACCCTTCTCGAGCCATCGCTCGAGCTCCTGGGTGAGTTCGTCTCCTGCGAGACGCTCGAACCACGCCGGCCGGCCCGCAGAGCGTCGGCCCACGACGCTCGGTCGCGCGACGACGACGTCGCCGCGCTCGCACTCGTCGAGGCACTCCGACAACGTGAGGTCGGCAAGCCCGCGACTGCGCAGCGCCTCGAGCCGCGCGAGCTGCCCACCTTCCAGCGGGTCGTCGTCACCCAGGGTCTCGCCGGCGCACAAGCTGCAGGCGGTCAGACCTGGACGCGTTGCAGGGCGCGGAGGAGTGGTCGAGCGATCGGGCACTTGATCAACGGTACCGACGTTCTCGAGGGTCTCGATCGGTGAGCGGTCCGATCCGCGTGAAGGTTCGATCAAGGTCCACGGGAGATCCGCTTGAGCCGGGCCGATCCGGGACCTTCGGTGTGGTTCCTGGAAGGACCGCTCCTCGTACGGTCGTCGCGCCCGGGTCCGACCTCGATCCGGAGGGCGGGCGGTCGAGCAGGTCGCGACCGCGCGAGCGGTGACCGAGAGGAGCAGTAGGTGCAGATCGTGGTGTGCGTCAAGCACGTCCCCGACGTCCAGTCGGACAGGAGGTTCACGGAGGACGGCCGCGTCGACCGCGAGCAGGATGCCGGCACGCTGAACGAGCTCGACGAGTACGCGCTCGAGGCAGCGCTCGTCCTGGTCGAGGCGAACGGCGGAGAGGTCACCGTCCTGACGATGGGACCAGCTGCGGCCGAGGACGCGGTTCGTCGGGGCCTGCAGGTCGGTGCCGACCACGGCGTCCATGTTCGCGACGAGGCACTCGAGGGATCGGACGTCTTCGCGACCGCACGCGTACTCGCGTCGGCTGTCCGCCGCGTCGGTGAACGAGCGCCCGTCGACCTCGTCCTCACGGGAACGTCGTCGTTGGACGGTCAGATGGCCGTGCTGCCGGCGCTGCTCGGCGCCGAGCTCGGCTGGCCGACGGCGCCCCACGCGGCGCGGATCGACGTCGCAGGCGCGAGCCTCGAGGTTCGTCGTCACCTCGAGGACGCCGAGGAGACGCTGGTGGCACCGCTTCCCGCCGTCGTCAGCGTCACGGACCGGGCAAACGAGCCGAGGTACCCGAACTTCAAGGGAATCCAGGCCGCGCGGAAGAAGTCCGTCGAGCTCTGGACGCTCGCCGACCTCGCGATCGCTCCGAACGAGGTCGGGCGGTCCGGCGCCCGGACGCGCGTTGCGACCAGCGCGCTCCGCCCGCCGAGGGACGGCCGCGTGCTGCTGACCGACACGGGCGATGCCGGGGTGCGCATCGCCGACTTCCTCGCCGCCAACCAACTCCTCTGAGGGGGACGACCATGACCACGCAGCCTGACCCGGTGCTCGTTCTCGTCGACCACGACCACGGAGGGGTCGCGCCATCCGCCTGGGAGATTTTGGCCGTGGCTCGTCACCTCGGGCCGGTCCACGCTGTTCTCGTCGGTGCCGGCCCTGAAGGGGCGCTCGAGGAGCTCGCCGCCTACGGCGTCGCGGCCGCGCACGTTGTCGAGGCGCCAGCTGACGTGGCGCTTCTCGCACCAACCGTCGCGCGCTCGCTAACCGGGGTCGCCGCATCCGCGGACGCGACGGCAGTCGTACTGGCGGCGAGTCCGCGGAATGCCGAGATCGCCGCGCTCGCCGCCCGTGAGCTCGGTGCCGGACTCCTCCTCGATGCGCGGTCCCTTGGCCGCGGCGCCGACGGTCGCCTGGTGACCGAACAGCTCGCGTTCGCGTCCATGTGGTCCGTCGTCGCGGAGTCGATCGCTGAGCGCTGCGTCGTCACGCTGCGTCCGGAGTCGTCACACGTCCTTGCGCACGACGCTCCTACAGAGCCCTCGGTTCATCGGCATCGGTTGCCCGAGGGCGATGAACTGCGTGGGCTGCGCCTGATCTCTCGGACATCGAGCGTCGCGGCGGAGGGTCCGAAGCTCTCCAGCGCCCGGGTCGTCGTCGCGGGCGGCCGGGGTACCGGCGGAGACTTCGGGCCCCTGCGGGAGCTCGCCGCCGCACTCGGCGGTGCGGTGGGCTCGACTCGCGTCGCCACGGATGAAGGGTGGATCGCCGCCGACACCCAGATCGGGCAGACCGGTGCGACCGTGAGCCCGGCGCTCTACGTCGGTGCCGGCGTCTCGGGAGCCGTCCACCACCGCGGTGGCATGCAGTCGGCGGGCGTCGTGGTCGCCATCAACAACGATCCCGACGCACCGATCTTCGAGATCGCCGACTTCGGGGTCGTGGGCGACCTGTTCGAGGTCGTCCCGCAGCTGACGGCGGAGGTGCTGCGCCGCCGATCGTGAGGCGTCGCAGCCTTGACCCGACCTCACGAGCACCGTGATCAGTCCTCAACCCGGCGAGAGCAGGATCGAACGGGGCGGATCGACGGAGGAGGCCCCATGGACGTCGAAGTCGTCGTGCGGGCACTCGCCGAACGACGCCGGCTCGCGCACCGGGATCGGTGGTCGCGTGAGCAGGTCCACGCCTACCGCCAAGAGCGGTTGGCGGAGCTGCGCCGGTGGGCGGTGACCCGGTCGAGGTTCTACGAGCGCCAACACGCAGGGCTCCTCGATGCACCGCTGTCGGCGTTGCCTCCCGTCACGAAGCCCGTGCTGATGGACGCGTTCGACGACGTCCTCACCACGCGGGACATGACGCTCGCAGCCATCGAGGAGCACCTCCGGCAGCTGAGCGACTCGAGCGGCGACCCCGGCGCGCGCTGGCGCCGCCGCTGGCGCACAGCCGCTACCGCGGGGACGACAGGTGTGCGCGCAGTCCTCGTCTGGGACGAGCAGGAGTGGGCGACTGTGCTGGCGTCCTACGCACGGGCGACCGTCTGGGCGGGTACCCCCACAGGCATGCGACCGGTTCGCATGGCGGTGGTGAGCTTGCGCAACCCCACCCACCAGAGCGCGGTGGTCGCAGCGTCGGCCCGCTCGCCCTTGATCCGCTCGCTGCGGCTTGACGCGACGGCACCGTTGAGCGAGACCGTCAGCGCTCTCAACGCCTTTGCACCCGAGGTGCTGGTCGGCTATTCCTCAGCGCTGCGGCCGCTTGCATTGGCGCAGATCGACGGCTCCTTGCGCATCCGGCCTCGGGCGGTCATGTCTGCCTCCGAAGTCCTCAGCGAGAGCGCGGCGCGGGTCATGACGACCGCGTGGAACAGGGCGCCATTCGACGTCTACGCCGCCACGGAGACAGCCGGCATCGCCTCGACGTGCGAGCACGGCCGGCGCCACCTGTACGACGACCTCGTCATCGTCGAGCCGGTCGATGCCGCAGGGGCGCCGGTTCCCGTGGGAACCACCGGAGCGCGCCTTCTAGTGACGGTGCTCTTCTCACGCACCGTGCCGCTGATCAGGTACGAACTGTCCGACCGCGTGGCGATCGGCTCCGGTGACTGCCCGTGCGGGCGGCCGTACCGGCTGCTCGAGACCCTCGAAGGCCGCGCCGAGGACACGTTGAGCGCGGCCGGACGAACCCACGCCGGCGACCTGACGGCGCTGCTGAGGAACGTGGTGGAGCAGTTTGCCGTCGACATGTGGCAGCTCGCGGAGACGGCACCGGACGAGATCCGTGTCCTCGTCGTGCCCCATGGCGGCGACGCGCTCTCCGTCGACGCGATCCGACGACGCCTCGAGGCACGCCCGGAGCTGCACGGCCATCGGATTCGGGTCGACGAGGTCGCGACACTGCCGCGAACACCGCTCGGGAAGGCCCCGCTGCGCCGCTCACCTCCCGGGCGGTGACCGCCTGGCACGCACCGCTCAGCCGTGGTGATCGCCTTCGCCGTGTCCGTGCCCGGCGTCGTCACCCCCGTCACCCTCGTCGCCCGCCGCGTCGGTCGAGTAGTCCGGCACGTCTACCGCGGTGTCGGCAGAGGCCCCCGTGGCCGTCACCGGGGAGAACGAGATCCCGTTCGGCATGTCCCCGACCGTGATCGTCGCGGTCACGGCGAGGTTCGTGAGGTCCAGCACCGAGACCGTGTCGGCGTAGAGGTTGGTCACCCAGGCGAGACGCCCGCTCGGGTCGACGACGACCCCGTGCGGCCCCGCTCCCGTTGTCACCGTCGCGGTCACCGACATGGTCACCACGTCGATGATCGACACCGTGTCGCCTGGCGCATCGGCGGTGCCCTGGTCGGCAGAGAGGAGCCGGGCTCCGTCCGGCGTGAGGTAGAGCTGCACTGGAGGCGTCGGGACGGTGACCTTCTGGACGACCTCGTGGCGGACGAGGTCGACCTTCGCCACAGCGCTCTCGCCCGCGAGACTGACGTACGCGAAGTTGCCGTCGTCGGAGACGGCGACCTGCACGGGCGAGCTGCCCACGGCGATGCTCGTCGTGCGAGTCAGATTCTGCGGGTCGACGACGTCGATCGCGCCCGCCGTCGTTCCGGCCACGACGAGCGCTGCCCCGTCACGACTCGGCCGCAGACCGTGTGGTCCCGCACTGAGGGCGACCGTGCCCATCGAGTTCGCGGTGGTGGCGTCGTACCGAGCGAGAGTGTCCTCGCCCGAGTTGGTCACATAGACCGACGATCCGTCCGGACCGACGACCACGTGTGCAGGGCTCGCGCCTGTAGCGGCGGTCATCAGGAGCCGCGAGGTCACACCGTCGAGTGCGACGAGCGCGTTGTTGTGACCGCTGACCGCCCACACGGTCGCCCCGTCGGGGCTGGCCTGGACGTTGTGCGGGCTCGGGATTCCGGTGACCGTGGTCAGGACCCTCCCGGTCGCAGCGTCGATCGCCGAGAGGCTGTCGGCACCCTCGTTCGCGACCCAGACCGTGCCCGACACCCCAGGGTCCGCTGTCCGCGAAAGGGTAGGGAAGGGTGAGTCCAGGCCGGCAGGGCTCGCGGTCGCCGCGCCGCACGCCGCCAGGAGGAGAGGGCTCACGGCGAGCAGCGCGGTCTTGCGTCGACGGGTCCAGGTCCACATGAGTGCTCTCCCACGGTCGGGTGTCGGGTTCCGCACCACTGTTGGTGACCGACCCCGCACGCACCCCGGTTATCCCATGAAGAATCCGTGGATATCCGCTCGACGGCTCAGCCGTCGCTGAGCGGCGCGAACCCTGCGTCGAGGTCGCGCGACTCGAGGGCGCCACCCTGGGTGATCACGACGACGCGGAGCGAGCCGTCCGACGCTCGCACTGCGGCGAGAGCCTGGGGCGGACCCTCGACCTCCGCCTTCTGCTCCCACGTGGCCCCGCGGTCCTCGCTCACCGCTACGACCCCGTCCGGGGTCACCCCGACCACCGTGTCGTCATCGGCCCACGCGACCACCTGCAGCAGCGGCACGTCGGCGATCTTCTCCCACTGTGCCCCGCCGTCCGTGGACCGCACCGGGCCGGACTCGCTGGTGACCACGAGGGTTGCGCCGTCGGGCGAGACGCCCATCGCGAAGGGCGGGACCGGGACGGGGAGCGGACGCCACGTCGTGCCGTCTCCCGTGCTCTCCAGGCGTGAGCCGTCGAACGCGACCACGCCCTCTTGCGACGCGGTCATGGCGTGGAAGTCGGACACCCCCTGGCGTGAGAGCGGCTGCCACGTCTCCCCTGCGTCGGTCGACTCGATGAGCCCCACCGGGTTCGGGAGGTCGACTCCCGCGCCCGGGTGGCCGGAAGCGTAGAAGTGCCCGGGACCGGCCGCGGTGAAGCCCATGAGGTCGATGACCGGGCCGACGCTGGTCCACCCCGAGCCGTCGCGCAGGAACAGTCCTTCGTGTGTCGCGAGGTAGACGCGACCGTCGCCCGGGTCGATCGCGACACCGTGCACGTGCTCACCGGGCAGTGGCGATCCCGAGCTCACGTCGTCATGTGAATGGGCGTGCCCGTCGCTCGCCGTGGTCACCGGCGCCGCTGGCGTCGGCTGACCGCCGGCGTCAGAGCAGGCGGTCAGGAGGGCCGCAGCGACGAGCGTGGTCAGAGCCGCCACGGCGCGGCGGGGCATGCGGTTCATGAGGTCGTCCTGATCGATGGCGGGAGGAGGTGCGCTGGCGAGGTCGCGGCCCGCGCATGACCAGCCTCACCCGAGCCGTGCCGAGCGGCGCCGCGATTTGCTCAAGGTTTGATGAAGTCACCTCCCCCAGCGTGCGCAGCGAACGCCGTCTGGGCCCTTGGTCTCCTTCTATGAAGATCCCGTTGAGTTTCGTGTCGGCGGGGTCGGCGGGGTCGGCGAACGCGGACGCTCGTCTAGCCTCGACTTGCCGGTGCACCGCCGGCACGTCCTCGGTGGGCGCCGAACCCTGCCGACCCCGAGGCCGCACATCGAGCACGAGAGGCAGGGACGGGGGACCCAGGAGTGCGGGCACCACGGTGCCCTCGGGGTGAAGCCAAGACGTGGCCGGGAGACTTCCGCCCGAACCCGACAGCTAACCTCGCAGGCGTTCGGGAGGTTCTTCCATGCCCGCTCGCTCCGCGAGTTCCCGCCACCGCGCGGCCCGTCGTCCACGCACGGCCCTCGATGACCTGGTGGTCCGTTCCACCGACAGCATGAACGAAGCCGGTCGACGCTCCGTCGCCGTCGCTGCCGCCTCCGGCCTCGCCCTCGGGCTCGCTGCCGCACCGACCTACGCCAACCACCCGCGCGAGTCTGCCCAGTCGATCGGCGGAGTCGACACGGACGCCTCCACGGCGGCCGCCCGCGCCCTCATCGGTGCGCGGGTCGTCACGGCGCCGGCCGAGGCGACATGGACGTTCGACGCTCCCGTCGTCACCGCGGTCGCCCCGCCTCCCCCTCCAGCCGCGGCTCCGGCCGAGACCCGGGCGACGGCGTCCAGCCGTTCCCAGGAGCGCCGCGCCGCCACCCCCGCTGCCGCACCGGCGGCCGCGGCCCCTGCCGTGGAGGTGCCGGCGAGCGCCTCCGGAAGCGCGGTGGTCGAGATCGCCATGCGGTACATCGGCGTGCCGTACGTGTCGGGCGGCACGACTCCCGCCGGCTTCGACTGCTCGGGTTTCACGTCGTACGTCTATGCGCAGGTCGGCATCAACCTTCCGCGGACGTCGAGCCAGCAGCGCTACGCAGGGACGGTCGTGTCCCGTGCCGACGCGCAGCCGGGCGACCTGATCTGGTCTCCGGGGCAAGTCGCGATCTACGCGGGCGGCGACATGCAGGTGGACTCCCCGCGACCTGGCAAGACCATCCAGCTGCGCGAGATCTGGCAGTCCAGCCCCACCTTCATCCGCTTGGGCTGACGACCGCCCGGCGGGCGACCAGCGGCACCGACCGGCGCGACCGTCTGCCAGGACGGCTGAGACGACGAGAGGGCCGGCCACCGCACCCGCGGTAGCCGGCCCTCTTCGTGCGCTGACTAGATGTCGCTCAGCAGGTTCGTCATCTCCGTGATCTCCGCAGTCTGCGCGTCGATGATCGTGCGGGCGAGCGCGAGTGCGTCGGCGTTCTCGCCGTCCTCGAGCTGCTGCTCGGACATCTCGATGGCGCCCTTGTGGTGCTCGATCATGAGCTCGAGGAAGCGCCGGTCGAAGTCCGCTCCGGAGAGGGCTTCGAGGTCCGCCATCGCGCCCTCCTGGTCCATGCCGTCCATGTCCATGCCGCCATGGTCCATGCCGCCGTGCCCCATCTCGTCCGGGCCGGGCTCGCCCCACGTCTCGAGCCACCCGGTCATCTGCTCGATCTCGGGGCCCTGGGCCGCGGAGATCCGCTCCCCGAGGGCGACGACCTCGGGTCGTTCGCCGCGCTCGATGGCGAGCTCCGCCATCTCGATCGCGCCCTCGTGGTGGACGATCATCATCTGCGCGAACTGGGCATCGGCGGCGTTGTGCGCCTCGGTCTGGGAGGTCTCGGCGGTGGTCGGCGACTCGCCGGCGCCGGTGCCCTCGGACGCGTCGCCCCCGGAACATGCGGCGAGCGTGAGGGCGAGGGTCGTGGCGGCCGCTGCGGCTACCAGGCGGCGGCGTGCGGTCGTGGTCATGGGGATCTCCTGAACGTCGGGACGGTGCGGTCGGTGCGGACCTAGGCGGCAGGCGTCTGCGAACAGCATCCGCTCGCGGCGGCTTCGGACGAGCTGCAGCACTGCTGAGGCTCGGTGGTGGTGCTCTCCGGTTCGGTGAGGTCGTTCTGCTGGCAGCAGGACATGCGCTTCTCCTTGATGGTGGTGATGGATCGGAACGGGTCAGAGGTGGCGTCGGACCTCGGTGAGCAGGTCGTCGGGTGCGAGCCACATCGACGGGTAGTCGCCCTGCCACACCTGCTGGCCCTCGGCGTCGACGAGGACGAAGCCGTGCCCCGGAAGGCCCTCGTGCATGCCGGTGCCGAGCGTGCCGTACGCCTCGGAGACGGTGCCGTCGTCGAGGAGGAACGGTGACTCCACCCCCAGACGCTCGCGGTCTGCGTTGATCTGGTCGGCGGTGTTCATGACGATCGGCAGGACGGTGATCCCGGCTTCGGCGAAGTCGGCGTCCTCCTCGATCTCGGCCATCTGCTGCAGGCACGAGTCGCAGCCGGCCCCCTCGTTGAAGTACAGCACCACGGGCTCGCCACGGTAGTCGGCCAGGGAAACCTCGGAGCCGTCGGACGTGGGCAGCGTGAACGGCGGGGCCTCACGAACCTCGCTCGAGGCTGTCGGCCGGGACGACAGCAGCCCGGCCGCGACCAGGACACCGACCACGACCGCTCCCACGCCCCACAGCACCCAGGTCCGCAGCCTGGCGCGCCGTTCGGCTCGCTGCTCTGCCGCACGGGCTCGCGCAGCTGCGAGCTCGCGCTCCTCACGCCGTCGTGCGGCGGTTCCGGACGTCATCGTGTGGGCCCTTCCGTCGTAGGTGCCGCCGACTCATGGCAGGTCGGCTCGTGCAGGACCGTGTCCGCGTCGGGAGCCGTTGACCGCTCCGCCTTGGGGGTCGCCGCACCCGCGCTCGAAGTCCCGGTACGGCGGCCCACCAACGCGCCCCAGGCGAACGCCCCGGCGAGCGCGAGGAGCCCGATGCCGAGCACGACCTCGGGGACGGGAGCGAGCCAGCTCTGCACGGCGCCGAACGTCCGTGTCAGGACGCGGCTGGCGGCGTCCTGTGCCGACGTCCCACCAGTCATGTCCTCGCTCGCAGCGAGCGCGATGACGAGCAGCCCCATGATCGCGAAGGCGATCGCCACGGCGACGTTGATCGTGTTCGTCACGAGCGTGAACCGGCCAGCGTGCAGCCGGACGACACGCGCGCGCAGCAGCCGCCGCTCCCCCAGCCGCGCGCGGTCCCACAGGAGCGCCATGACGAAGAGCGGGAACACCATCCCGAAGACGTACGCGAGGCCGAGCGCGAACCCACCGGCCAACGAGCCGGAGAGGGCGGACAGCGTCATGACGCCCGCGAGGACCGGCGCGCAGCACGAGGAGGCGATGCCCGAGAAGACCCCCAGGGCGAAGAAGCTGGCCGTGTCTCCCCGGGCGGTGTCGGGTGCCCGGACGAACGACGGCAACGACCACATGCGCCCGGACAAGGCGAGCGCCGCCAGCGCCAGCATGAGCACTCCCCCGGCCCAGTACAAAGGCGCGTGGTAGCGCGCGATCGCACCGGCGAGCGCGCTCACGCCCAGGGTGATCGGCACGAGCACCACGGCGAGCCCGGCGGCGAAGACGAACGTCAGCGGCAGCAGGCGCCAGCGAGCGTTCTTGACCGCCCCTGCGAGGTAGGACGGTGCAAGGAAGACGATGCAGCACGGCGCGAAGAGTGCGACGCCGCCGGCGAAGAACGCGGCCAGGATGCTGCCGGTCGCGAGGAGCTCGGTACCCATCAGGCCTGTGCCCCTTGCAACGCGTGGCGGCGTGCGGTGAGCGTGCGCTCCAGCTTGCGGCGGGGCAGCCGCCCGGCGGAGAAGTACACCCCGTCGACCAGGACGAGAGGCGCGAGCGGCGGCCGGTGCCGCGCCACGAGCTCGCGGCCCGCGTCGGACTCGGCCTCGACGGTGTCGACGACGATCGGATGGTCCTTCGCCAGCTCGGCGAGCACGGCCTTCGCGTCGTCGCACAGGTGGCACGCCTGCGCCTGGACGACAGTGATCCGCACGGGTGGACGGGCGTGGACCGGCACAGGGGCTCCTCGGGTCGTTCTGACGGACCCAGCCTCGCCCGGGCGCCTCGAAGGACCGCTCGCCGTTCGATCAAGGTTTCGTGAAGTCCCGGGACACCGGTCGACGGTCCCCGAAGATGGAGCAATGACGTCCACACCCGCACCCGTCGCCGCGCGACGTGCCGTCGTCGTCGACGACGAGGTCGCCCTCGCCACGCTCGTCGGTGGATACCTCGAGCGCGACGGGTTCGAGGTGACCGTCTGTCACGACGGCGCGCAGGCCGTGGAGGTCGTCCGCCAGGTCGATCCGGATGTCGTGGTGCTCGACCTCGGGCTGCCGGGCGTCGACGGCATCGAGGTGTGCCGCCAGCTCCGGACCTTCACCGACTGCTACGTCGTCATGCTCACCGCGCGAGCGGAAGAGGTGGACACTCTGATCGGGCTCTCCGTCGGTGCCGACGACTACGTCACCAAGCCGTTCAGCCCGCGTGAGCTGATGGCGCGCGTGAACGTGCTCCTGCGGCGCCCGCGGCAGTCGACGTCGACACCGGCACCTGCCGCGCTCGCCCTGCAGATCGGCCCGCTCTGCGTCGACGTCGACGCCCGCGAGACGCACCTCGACGGGCGCCGCATCGAGCTGACGCGGACCGAGTTCGACATCCTGACCGCGCTCGCGTCGCGGCCCGGCATCGTCCTCTCGCGCCGAGCCCTGATCGACGTGGTGTGGGGTGCGGGGTGGGTCGGCGACGATCACCTCGTCGACGTGCACGTCCTCCATGTCCGGCAGAAGCTCGGTGACACCGCGAAGGAACAGCGGTTCGTCCGCACTGTGCGCGGCGTCGGCTACCGGATCGGCACTGGCGAGTGACGCGCTCGGCGCGCCGGTTCGGCCTGGCGTCGCGGCTCCTGGTGGCGATCGGGATCGTCCTGGCGACAGCTGCCGCGACGGCCTGGATCGTCGTCGCGGCGGTGGGTCCCACCGTGTTCCACGAGCACCTGATGCGCGCGGGCATCTCCGACCACGCGATGGCGGACATGCACGTCGAGGAGGCCTTCACGTCCGCCACGACGGTCGCGTCCGCCATCGCCCTCGTGGCCGCGGGCGCAGCGGCGGCCGCGGTGAGCCTCGTCCTCACGAGGCGGATCGGCGGGTCGCTGGCGGCGGTGTCGACGGCCGCCACCTCGCTTGGCGCCGGCCACTACGACGTCCGCGTTCCGTCACCCGGGCTGGGGACGGAGTTCGACGACCTCTCCGAGTCGTTCAACCGGCTGGCGGACCGGCTGGAGGAGGCGCAACGGCTGCGGGGACGGCTGCTCGCCGACCTCGCGCACGAGGTACGGACGCCGGTCGCCACGATCAAGGGCTACCTGGAAGCGGTCGAGGACGGTGTGCAACCGCTCGACGCGACCACGATCGCCGTCCTGCACGAGCAGGCCGACCGGCTGACCCGGCTCGCCGCCGACCTCGCCGCCGTGACGCACGCGGAGGCGGGTGACGTCGTCCTCGAGGCCGAGCCGACGCCGCCACGGGATCTGGTGGACGCCGCCGTGAACGCCGCACAGGAACGGGCAGCGGCTCGGGGCGTCACGCTCACGGGCGCCGCGACGCCCGGACTGCCGGCGGTGCTCGCCGACCGTCACCGCATGTCCCAGGTCATGGACAACCTTGTGACGAACGCACTGCGCCACACGCCGAGCGGCGGCGAGATCGTCATCCGCGCCGAACGTGAGGGCGACGGTGTCCGCGTCGTCGTCACGGACACCGGTGAGGGCATCCCGCCTGAGCACCTCACGCACGTCTTCGACCGCTTCTACCGGGTCGGGACGGCGCGGGACCGTGCGAGCGGCGGTTCGGGCATCGGCCTGGCCATCAGCAAGGCGCTCGTCGAGGCCCACGGCGGCTCGATCCGCGCGGCGAGCGCAGGGCCCGGTCGCGGCGCCACCTTCACCGTGAGACTGCCGGCGGCCTGACGGACGTCAGCGGCGGTGTGCCGACCACGGGCGCTCGGAGGCCCCCCGTGGCCGCGTCGGGAAGAGGCGGGCGATCGCCCACACCGCGATTGCGACCGCCACGAGGACGACCGGCACGACCACCCACACACCGAGTGACGACACGACGTCGGGCATGGTGGGCACCTCCAGAGCCGCGACCGGACGGTCGCACTCCTCGATGCTGCCGGGCCGAGATCAAGGCACGGGCGACGACAGATGAAGACTCGCTCAAGGCGAGCGGACCGCCTCAGCGTGAGTAGACCCAGTGCCACGGCTCGCGCGGCGTGTCCTCCTCGAAGCCGTACGTGCTGGCGTTGGCGCGCATCCAGGCCTGGGCGCGGGCGTCGAGGTCGAGGTCGAGGGCGAGCCCCCAGCCGTGCGGGCTCGTCCCGGGCGCGGCGGCGAGTCCGCCCTGCGAGTACAGGCCCTTGCGCGCGGCGACGTCGACCTGCGCGTCGTAGGAGCGATAGGAGTCGGTGACGCCGATGCGCACGCCGTCTCGTGCCGCCGCAGCACTCAGCTCGCCGAACGCCTGCGCTGCAGGGGCCCAGAGACGGTGGCCCGACGAGCCGACAGGTGCAAGGGCATCCGCGGGGATCCTCCCGTTGCCGAAGCGCGCGAGGTCGGCGGGAACCCCGTCAGCGTTCCGTGCGGACGAGGCAGGCGACGACGCCGTCACGGCGGATCCGAGCGCCGCAGCGAAGGCCGTCGCGCTGCTGGAGCCGCTGGTTGCCCGATGGCTGGCTACCGCGGTAGTCGGAGTGACGGCCTGCAGACCGCTGCGGATCTCCGCCATGCGCTGGGCGATACCCACGATCGCGTCCACGAGACACCTCCTCGGTCTCGTCGATCGGCAGGGATCAGCGCTACCTGAGGAAGGTCGCCGCCGAGGCGGACCGCGCGTGAGGCTCAATCGAATCTTCATGGAAGGGCGGGAGTAAGCGGCTGGGGCGCCGCGTTAACGTCGACATACCCCCTGGGGGTATCCGCGCTCGGTGTCCCGGATGACGGGACGCCGTGGCATGCGGACCGGATCGACGACTGAAGGGACACGGCCATGGACCACCAGACGACCGTCCTCGAGGTCGGAGGGCTCCACTGGGCGACGTCGGCAGCATCGGTCGAGCGGGCGCTGTCGCGCCGGCCCGGTGTGATCGCGGTCGACGCTAACGCTGCGGCGCAGACCGCCAGCGTGACCTTCGACCCGAGGCGCACCTCCGTGCCGCAGCTGACCGACTGGGTCCGTGAGTGCGGGTACCACTGCAGGGGTGAGTCCGTGCCGGCGCACGTGTGCGAGCCGATGTCGAGCGCCGCCGGAGCCCCTCCCGAGGCTGTGACCGTTGAGACGTCCGACCACCACCACGGTGCGGCCCACGGAACGACTGCGATCGACCACTCCCACGGACACGGTCACGGCCAGGGCACGCAGGTGACGCCGTCCCCGCACGACGCCATGGGGCACGGCGGGCACCATGGCGGCGGCTCGATCGCCGAGATGGCGCGGGACATGCGGAACCGCTTCCTCGTCGCGCTCGTGCTCTCGGTCCCGATCACGCTGTGGTCACCGATCGGCCGGGAGCTGATCGGGTTCACGGCGCCTGCTCCGTTCGGGCTCCGCGACGACGTCTTCGCACTGCTCCTGTCGCTGCCGGTCATCTTCTACTCCGCCTGGATCTTCTTCGACGGCGCCTACCGAGCTCTGCGTGCGCGCACGCTCGACATGATGGTGCTGGTCGCAGTGGGCGTCGGGACCGGGTGGCTCTACAGCCTGGGCGTGACGCTCACCGGCGGCGGAGAGGTCTTCTACGAGGCCGCGAGCGTCCTGGCCACCTTCGTCCTGCTGGGTCACTGGGTGGAGATGCGCGCCCGAGGCGGGGCGAACGACGCGGTCCGCACGCTGCTCGAGCTGGCGCCTGCGACCGCCGTCGTCGTGCGGGACGGCGTCGAGGTCGAGGTGCCGACGAGCGACGTGCAGGTCGGAGACCTGCTGCTGATCCGGCCGGGCTCCAAGATCCCGGTCGACGGCGTGGTCGAGTCCGGCGAGTCCGAGGTGGACGAGTCGATGGTCACCGGGGAGAGCCTGCCGGTGGCGAAGCAGGTCGGTGACGAGCTGATCGGTGCGTCGATCAACACGACCGGCGTCATGCGCGCCCGGGCGACCAAGGTCGGGGCCGACACCGCGCTGGCTCAGGTCGTCGCCCTCGTGCAGCAGGCGCAGAACTCCAAGGCGCCCGGGCAGCGGCTGGCCGACCGGGCCGCGTCCTGGCTGGTGCTGGTCGCGCTGGCCGGTGGGGCGGCGACCTTCCTCGTGTGGATCCTGGCGGGCGCGAGCGCGCCCACGGCGATGCTCTTCGCCATCACAGTCGTCGTCATCACCTGCCCCGACGCGCTCGGCCTCGCGACACCGACCGCGATCATGGTCGGCACCGGGCTGGGCGCCAAGCGCGGCATCTTGTTCAAGAACGCGTCCGCGCTGGAGGCCGCTGCGAGCATCGACACGGTGGTGCTCGACAAGACGGGGACTCTCACCGTCGGCCAGCCCGAAGTCACCGACGTCGTCATCGACGGCATCGACAAGGAGGAGCTGCTCGCGCTCGTGCACTCCGTCGAGCGGGAGTCGGAGCACCCCCTCGCTCGGGCCATCGCCCGCTACGCGGAGGCCGAGGGGGCGACCGCCGTGGACGCGACGGGCTTCGTCAACGTGCCCGGCCACGGTGCGACCGCGCAGGTCGGCGGCCGACGCGTCGTCGTCGGGAACGACCGCCTGATGGTCGCCGAGAGCGTCACGCTCGGGTCACTCGACACCGAGCGGGACCGCCTCGCGGCGGCCGGGCGCACAGCGATCGTCGTGGCTGTCGACGGCCGGGCCGTCGCCGTCTTCGCCCTCGCCGACGAACCGCGGCCCACCGCTCCCGCCGCCGTCGCCGCGCTGCACGATGCGGGGGCGCGCGTCGTGATGCTCACGGGCGACAACGAGTCGACCGCACGGCGTATCGCAGACGAGCTCGGGATCGACACGGTCATCGCGGAGGTCCTCCCCGGCGACAAGGCGGAGAAGGTCGCCGAGCTCCAGCGCGATGGCCGCAGGGTGGCCATGGTGGGCGACGGGGTCAACGACGCGCCTGCCCTCGCGACCGCCGACCTCGGCATCGCGATCGGTGCGGGGACCGACGTGGCCATCGAGACGGCCGACGTCGTCCTCATGCGGTCCGACCCGCTGGACGTCCCGGTGGCGTTGCGCCTCGGCCGGGGCACGGTGCGCAAGATGCGGCAGAACCTCGGTTGGGCGATCGGCTACAACGCTGTCGCTCTGCCGATCGCGGCAGGCGTGTTCTACCCCTCGCTCGGTCTGTCTCTGAGCCCGGAGATCGCCGCGCTCTCCATGTCCGGCTCATCCGTCATCGTCGCGGTGAACGCGTTGCTCCTGCGGCGCCTGCGCCTGCCGGGCACGGCCGTCGTGCCGGAGGTGTCCGCGCCCGACGCCCGGGTGCCGGTGCAGCCGGCATCGGCAGGGCGGGGAGACACGTGAATGCTCCAGCCGTTGATGGAAGCCGGTCAAGGGTCCTCTAGGGGCTCCCCCATCGTGCGGCGCACCCCGCCGCCCTGCGTCGTCCGACCGGTCGACGCACCGTCCCACCAGAAGGAGTCGAGATGAGCACCACCACCTACGGGGTCACCGGGATGACGTGCGGGCACTGCGTGTCCTCGGTCACCGACGAGGTGAGCAAGCTCGCCGGGGTCAAGGACGTGACGATCGAGCTCGTCACCGGTGGCGAGTCCAAGCTGACGGTCGCCAGCGACGAGCCGCTCGACGTCGACGCCGTCCGCGCGGCGGTCGACGAGGCCGGCTACGCCCTGACCGGCGCGACGGCGTGAGCACCGCCGGTCGGCTCGCTGGGTTCGGCGCCCTGCTGGCCGCGTCACTCGGCCTCGGCCTCGGGCTCGGCGCGGTCCTCGGACCGCTCGAGCCCGGTGCCACGGCGCCCACCGTCGAGCCGACCGGCGACATGCCGGCCGAGCACCGCTGACTGGAGGCTCACGCATGACTCAGTCCCTCGAGCTCGAGATCGGCGGCATGACCTGCTCGTCCTGCGCAGCTCGCATCGAGAAGAAGCTCAACCGCATGCCCGGCGTCGAGGCGTCGGTGAACTACGCCACCGAGAAAGCCAAGGTGTCGCTGCCGGACGGCACGTCCGTCGAGGACGCCGTGGCAGTCGTCGAGGCAGCCGGGTACTCGGCTCGGCAGAAGGTCGCGCAACCCGCACCGCCTGCCGAGGGCGAGGCCGAGGCCGAGCCGGACGAGACCGCCGCGCTCCGCCGCCGCCTGCTCGTCTCCGCGATCCTCACCGTGCCCGTCGTCGCGCTCGCGATGGTCGAGCCGTTGCAGTTCGACAACTGGCAGTGGTTGTCGCTCACGCTCGCCGCCCCGGTGGTCGTCTGGGGTGCGCTGCCGTTCCACCGAGCCGCCTGGACCAACGCGCGCCACGCCGCAGCGACGATGGACACCCTCATCAGCGTCGGCGTCCTCGCCGCATTCGCCTGGTCGCTGTACGCGCTGTTCTTCGGCGCGGCCGGCGCGCCTGGCATGCGCATGAGCTTCAGCCTGGTGGCCGCCCGCGGCGGAGGGGCGCACGAGATCTACCTCGAGGTCGCCGCGGCGGTGACCGTCTTCATCCTGCTCGGACGGTACTTCGAGGCACGCGCCAAGCGACGGTCCGGGGCAGCCCTCCGTGCACTCCTGGAGATGGGCGCGAAGGACGTCGCGGTGCGCCGCGAGGGAGCGGAGATCCGCATCCCGATCGGCGAGCTGAAGGTCGGAGACGTCTTCGTCGTCCGCCCCGGCGAGAAGATCGCCACGGACGGACTGGTGGTCGACGGGACGTCGGCGGTCGACGCGTCGATGCTCACGGGCGAACCGGTACCCGTGGAGGTCGGTCCCGGCGACTCCGTCGTCGGGGCGACCGTGAACGCCGGTGGTCGCCTCTACGTGGAGGCGACGCGCGTCGGCTCGGACACGCAGCTGGCACAGATGGCGCGGCTCGTCGAAGAGGCTCAGACCGGCAAGGCGCCGGTCCAGCGCCTGGCCGACCGTGTGTCGTCCGTGTTCGTCCCGGTCATCATCGCGCTCGCCGTCGCGACGCTCGGGTTCTGGCTGGGGATCGGCGCCGGTCCGGAGATGGCGTTCACCGCGGCCGTCGCCGTCCTGATCATCGCCTGCCCGTGCGCGCTGGGGCTCGCCACTCCGACCGCCCTCATGGTGGGTACGGGGCGGGGGGCACAGCTCGGGATCCTCATCAAGGGCCCGCAGGTGCTCGAGTCGACCCGGCGCGTCGACACGGTCGTCCTCGACAAGACGGGAACGGTCACGACAGGGCGGATGGAGCTGCTGGAAGTCGTCCCCGCCGCCGGTACGAGCGAGGAGTTGCTGCTCCGTCTGGCAGGGGCGCTCGAGGACGCCTCCGAGCACCCGATCGCCCGGGCCATCGCCGCCGGGGCGCGCAATCGACTCGGCGACCTTCCCGCGGTCGACGGCTTCGTCAACACCCAAGGCCTGGGCGTGTACGGCGTGGCGGACGACCACGCCGTCGCCGCAGGGCGCGTCGGGTGGTTGGCGGACCAGTGGGCGCAGCCGGCGGACGCGGAGCTGCAACGCGCGGTCGATGCTGCCGAGTCGGCGGGACGAACGGTGATCGGCGTCGGCTGGGACGGTCAGCTGCGCGGCCTCCTGGTCGTCGCGGACACCCTCAAGCCGACGTCCGCCAGCGCCGTCCAGGAACTGCGAGGGCTCGGCCTGACGCCGGTCCTGCTGACCGGCGACAACGAGCGGGCCGCGCGTGCGATCGCGCGTGAAGTCGGGATCGACGAGGTCGTCGCGGAAGTCATGCCCGAGGACAAGGTGCGGGTCGTCCGAGACCTGCAGGCGCGTGGACGCGTCGTGGCGATGGTCGGTGACGGCGTCAACGACGCCGCAGCCCTCGCGCAGTCGGACCTCGGCATCGCGATGGGGACCGGCACCGACGTCGCCATTGAAGCGAGCGACCTCACGCTCGTGCGCGGCGACCTCAGGGTCGCTGTCGACGCCGTGCGCCTGTCGCGCAAGACGCTGTCGACGATCAAGGGCAACCTGTTCTGGGCATTCGCCTACAACGTCGCCGCTGTCCCGCTGGCCGTGGCGGGCTTCCTTAACCCGTTGATCGCGGGCGCGGCCATGGCGTTCTCGTCGGTCTTCGTCGTGACGAACAGCCTGCGGCTGCGTCGCTTCCAGGCGGTCTCGGCGAGCAGCGTGCCGGCGGAAGAGCTCGACGCCGTCAGCACCTCCTTCGACAGCTGACCTTCGCCCGCACACGAAGCGAGCCGCCCAGGTCCTGAGGACCTGGGCGGCTCGTCGCGCGTGGTGCAGGCGCCGTCGACGCCTACGTGCGAGGCGCCCCCTGGCGCTCAGAAGTCGACGACGAGTCGTGGTGCGGGTCGTGCTGGTGCCCGTGGCGCCCCATCATCAGCATCATCACGACGAGCATCACGGGGCACGCGAGCAGCGCCGCGTACGACAGCGCGTCGCTCCACGACCGACCGGTCACCACCAGGACCGCGAAGATGCCTGCCCCGATCCCCACCATCATCAGCAGGTGGCCTGCCGGTGAGTGGGCGCTCATCCATCGCTTCCTGTCCACGGTCACTCGCTCCCTCGTCGCTCGGACTCGGCCGCCGGACATCGCCCGATCGGCATGCACTCACGATCGCCCTACAGCCACGCGGTTCGGGTCGCGGGCGGACGAAGATTCGCTGAAGACGGGTGGTCTGGCCGCGGTGGTGCGTCGTCGCTCGCGGCCCAGGCCGGTACGGCTCCTGTCGGCACGATGAAGATTCGATAGAGGAGGGCCGCCCGGGACTACAAGTCCCATGTCGCGCCTGTCCCCCAGGACAAAGGTTCACCAGCAACCACCCGTCCCGAGGAGGACCGCGATGTCGCCCACCCTCGTCCGGCTCGGCGTCGCCCTCGCGGCCGTCGCGCCGCTGATCGCCGCCGGATCCAGCGCCGCACCTGCCGGCTTGGCACCACACCCCGGCGCCGAAGTCGTCCTCGGCGCGGCGGGCGTCCACGCCGGCGAAGACCCCGCTCCCCACGTCCACGGCGACCCGCTGCCGACCTCGTCGTCCACCCCCTCGACGACTCCCCGCCCCACAGCCACGGCGCCGGACGCACACGCGGAGATGGCCGGCATGGATCACGGCGACATGTCCGACATGGACCACGGGGACATGAGCGGTACGGACGACGAGATGGCCGGTATGGACGACATGCCGGGGATGGACCACGGCGACGACGTGGCCGGGATGAGCGACGACGACACCGACGGCACCGACGGGCACGACGAGCACGCGGCGGACGACACCACGTCGACGCCCCCGGGCCACGAGCACGACGAGTCCGGCGCCGGCGCTGTCGGAGACGACCACGGCGCGAGCGGCCCGGCCCCGGAGCGCCCGCGCGCCCTCGTGCTCGGCGCCTTCGCGGTCGTCAACGGCGCCGTCCTGATCGTCGCCGCGGTCCTCCGCCGCCGAGGCAACGCTCGCCCACGACACCGTCCGCACGCGTCCGCTGCCCCGACGACCGCCTGACCGGAGAAGACGATGGCCACCCCGACCCTCACTCCCCCGCCGCCGGCGGACCTGCCGGACCTCGACCCCGACGTCGACCCCGGACCTGACCTCACGCCGCCCCGCCCGGGCCGAAACCTCATGACGATCCCCTGGGTCGCCAGGACACTGCGGAGCGGTTGGTACCCGAAGATCCTGCAGATTCCCGTGGCGGCCGTCTTCGGGCTCGTCGCCTACCAGCTCCTCGTCGGGCCCGACTCGGCTCACGACAACGCGGGTACCGCGCTCATGTGGGTGCTGTGGTGGCCGGTCATCCCCATCGTCTTCGTCCTGCTCGGCCGGTTTTGGTGCGCCGTCTGCCCGTTCGGCGCCATCTCCGACTTCGTGCAGAGGTGGGTGGGCGTCAACCGCCCGGTCCCGAACTTCCTCAAGAACTACGGGATCTGGATCATCGACGCGTCGTTCCTCGCGATCACCTGGGCGGACCACGTGTGGGGCGTCGTCGAGTCTCCGTGGGGCTCCGGGGTGCTCCTGCTGATCCTCACCACCGCGGTGATCGCGTCGGGCGCCCTCTTCCAGCGGCGGACCTTCTGCCGCTACCTGTGCTTCCTCGGCGGCCTGTCCGGCAACTATGCGCGCGTCGGCATGGTCGAGCTGCGGGCAGACACCGGCATCTGCAAGACCTGCAAGGCCAGGGCCGTCTGCTACAACGGCAACGACAAGGTCGCCGGCTGCCCGCTGTTCACGTTCCCCCGCACCATGGAGGACTCGGCGAACTGCAACCTGTGCGCCAACTGCATCAAGGTGTGCCCGAACGACGCGATCCAGGTCCGCCTGCGCAAGCCCACGAGCGAGCTGTGGTTCATCACCAAGCCGAAGCTCGAGCAGTCGTACCTCGCCATGGCGATCATGGGCATCGTCCTCATCCAGAACGTCACGATGCTCGAGGTCTGGAACGACTTCCTCGCGTGGATCGAGAGCACGACCGGCATCACCAGCTACGCCGTCATCTTCACCGCCGCGTTCGCGGTCGCCGTCACCGTGCCCGTAGCTCTCCTTGCCCTCGCCTCACGCGTCGCGGCCGGCGCGAACCTCGAGGACACGAAGATGAACTTCGCGAGGTTCGGCTACGCGCTCATCCCGCTTGACGTCGCCGGGCACCTCGCGCACAACCTGTTCCACCTGCTTGCCGAGGGAAAGTCCGTCTTCTACACGGTGGCCGCGCTGTTCGGCCGGCAGAGCGCGGGAGCGGACGCCGCGCTCGTGAGCACCAGCAACATCCAGGTCCTGCAGTTCGTCCTACTCGCGCTCGGCCTGGCCGGCTCGATCTATACCGCCCGCCGGATCGCGCACCGCCGCTACCGGACGGTGGCGCGGCGACGGGCCACGCTCGCGCCGTACCTCGTGATCATCGTGCTGCTCGGCGCGATCAACGTCTGGATGTTCCTGCTGCCCATGGCTCACCGCATGTGACGCGACGCGGTTCCTCGCCCTTCACGCCAGCACCCGATCGGAGAAGCCATGTCGCACACCACCACGCCCGCGCGCACCCACGGCCGCGCGCTGCGCGTCGCCGTCGTCGGCGCCGGACCGGCCGGCATCTACGCCGCCGACATCCTGTCGAAGACGGACCTCGACGTCAGCATCGACCTGTTCGAGCGCCTCCCTGCGCCGTTCGGGCTCGTGCGCTACGGCGTCGCGCCGGACCACCCGCGCATCAAGCAGATCATCGTTGCGCTCCACAAGGTGCTCGAGCGCGGCGACATCCGCCTGCTCGCGAACGTCGACTACGGCACCGACCTCAAGCTCGACGACCTGCGCCAGTTCTACGACGCCGTGATCTTCTCCACGGGCTCGATCCGCGACGCGGCCCTGCCGATCCCGGGCATCGACCTCGACGGCTCCTACGGTGCCGCGGACTTCGTGTCCTGGTACGACGGGCACCCTGACGTCCCGCGGACGTGGCCGCTGCAGGCCCGGCACGTCGCGGTCCTCGGCGCGGGCAACGTCGCGCTGGACGTCGCGCGCATCCTCGCGAAGCACGCCGACGACCTGCTGCCGACCGAGGTGCCGGCCAACGTCTACGACCTGCTCAAGGCGTCGCCCGTCACCGACGTGCACGTCTTCGCCCGCCGCGGCCCCGCGCAGGTGAAGTTCTCCCCGCTGGAGCTGCGCGAGCTCGGCCACGTGCCGGACGTCGACGTCATCGTCTACCCCGAGGACTTCGAGTTCGACGAGGGCTCGATGGCCGCGATCCACTCCTCGAACCAGACCAAGCAGGTCGTCAAGACCCTCACGGACTGGACGCTCAAGGAGCCCGAGGAGCTCACGGCCAGCCGCCGCATCCACCTGCACTTCCTGCACAAGCCGGTCGAGGTGCTGAGCGAGGACGGCAAGGTGGTCGGCCTGCGCACCGAGCGGACCGCGCTCAACGGCGACGGCAACGTCACCGGTACCGGCCAGACGCACGACTGGGCCGTGCAGGCCGTCTACCGCGCGGTGGGCTACTTCGGGTCGCCGCTCGTCGACATCCCGTTCGACGAGGTCGCGGGCGTCATCCCCAACCGCGAGGGCCGCGTCGTGGACGTCGACGGCGAGCACATCCCGGGCGTCTACGCCACGGGCTGGATCAAGCGCGGCCCGGTCGGCCTCATCGGCCACACCAAGTCGGACGCGTCGGAAACGATCGCACGGCTGCTCGAGGATGCCCCTGGGCTCGAGCAGGCCGCGTCGCCTGAGCCGGAGGCCGTGACGGAGTGGCTCGTCGAGCGAGGTGTCGAGCACGTGGAGTGGTCCGGTTGGCTGCTGCTCGACGCGTACGAGCGAGCACTGGGAGCACCGCAGGGCCGTGAGCGCGTGAAGGTCGTCCCGCGAGACGAGCTGCTCGCAGCAGCCCGCGGAGCAGCCCCGCGACGGGGAGCCGACGCCAGGTGAAGCGACCGGCGGGCGTCGCCGTAGCACCCCGAATCCCTCCTGGGACGTTGCGGAGGCACTCCCCTTCCGAGACTGACCACGCCGGACCGGCGCCGGCACGCGACCTGCGTCGCGTCTGGCTGCGCGTGGTGCACACCAGCACGTGACGACGCATCGGTCCACAAGTGCCCATCCGTAACTGCGGCCGAGTAGCCGCTGGCCCGACCGTCGTCGTGGGCGTGGACCGACCACGCCCGTGGAGGTGGTCGGGATGACGTCGTCATGGCGCGAGCCGGCTCAGCGGCTCATCGAGAGTCGTGACCTGAGCTGGGACGGCCTCTGGGCTCTGCTCGACATCGCGGGGCACGCCGCCATCCGACTGAGCCTCAGCGCGCCACTCGGTTCAAGCGTTGACCTGACATTCGCTGCGCTCGACCTCGGCGAGGCTCGCGAAGAGCTCGAGTGGGCACGGCCCTCCCTGAGGAGCGACTCGTCACACCACCCGCTCCCCGCGCTGTTCCCCGACGACGACACAGCAGACGCGCGCCGCGTACTCGAAGAGGTCGTCGACGAGGCAGCTCGGCGGCTCCTCGCCGCCGGCGGGGACAACCGCGAGCAGGACGAGCTCAGCACGCTCGGCCGAGCATTCCGACGCATCGTCAGCGCGCAGGACGAGTTTAGGCGATGCCGGGCATGAACGCCGCGACCTACGGCGCGCTCATGGACGCTGCCGCTGCGCATCTCGCCGAGGGTCGGCGCCAGGTCGAGGGCCACCGGTTCGACGGCAAGGAAGACGCGAGTCTGACTGTCGCCGCCTACCTCGATCTTCTCGACGCCGCACGGCGCCACGCCTGGGCGCTGATCTCCCCTGCCCGCGTCGCCGGCGTCAGGGCGTCAGCTCATCCTCACCCCGTCGAAGCCGCGGCCCTCACCATGGTCGACGCACTGCCGCCGGCACCCGGCGACGCTCCGATCACCGACGGGGGTCCTAGACGACAGCACGCCTGGGCTGTCGCACGCACGCACATCCGCGCGGCCTCCGACCTGATCGCCTCGCACGTGACGATCGATGGCAGCGGATGGACTCCCGATGCCGCCCTCGTCTGGGACGACGTCGCCCGCCAAGGCGCACTCGGTCGTCTCGGTGGTATGACCGCGACACTGCTCGCGACCCAGGACGCCCTGGCCCTCCGAGCCGGGCAGGCTGGGCTGCGATGGAGCCAGATCGGTCGTTGGCTGCCGCCGGCCGACCGGGCGCATCGAGCAGCCTTGGACGTCGTGCGCACCGCGGAGGTGACGGGAGCGACGACGACAGAGCTCGACGGCCTCTCGCCTGCGAGCACGACCATCCGAGCCGCCACAGCCGTCGACGAGCTCGCCGAGCGCGTCGCTCGGATCCGCCGCGCCGCCTGGGACCTGCGCCAGCACCCGGACTACTCGACCGCCACCCTCGTCGACATCGCCCAGGTCGGGCTCCACCTGTCGGTGCACACCGCCGCGTTCCACGGGCTCGACCTGCACGCGCACGCCCTGCCGGCCGGCGACCTCCAGGTCGGCCGTGCGCGGGCTTGGCTAGAGCTGCTCACCGACCTGAGGACGTACGCCGACACGGCGCCGCGGTCGCAAGACGTCCACAGTGACTTGGTGGCCGTTCGTCGTCTGCTCACCGCCCTCGTGCCGCGCGGCAGGGTGAACGGCGACCGCGGACTGTCGGCCCGGCCCGCCGAACGGGCTCTCGGCGGGACCCTCCACGCGGGCTGCGCCGCACTGGCCGAGAGCGCCTCGTGGTGCTCCGCCTCCTTCAATCGGCTCGCGCAAGCAGGACATCTCTGGGTCGACGTCAGAAGCCTCTCGGGAGAGGCACTCAGCGAGGATGCATCCCTCGCGGAAGCCAAGCTCGTCGGAGGTACCACCCTCGCCCGCGCCCCGCGAGACCACGTCGACGGCACGCTCTCTCGCTTCAGCACCGCTGTCGCGACGGCGGTCCAGCCCTCATTCCGACGTTCGCCGGCCTCGAGCCTCGAGTCATCAAGTCGCGACAGCTGGGGCGTGCACGCGCAACCGATGGCGATCGCGCTGCCCTAGCTTTCCGAGGCGGCGTGCTGCTGAACCCCGGCAGGCGGGCATCTACGACGGTCCGCTTGCAACCGGCGGCGTGACGAACCAGCTCACGCTGCGAGCCACATCCGCCGCCCTCAGCCATTCGTATCGCTCGGAGCGCGGGCCGGGCGTCAACTCCAGCCACGCGACCATCACGTGCGTCTTCGTCCACCGCACCGCCCTCGCCGCACGCCACTCGTCGGTGCCGTCGGACCAGACCACGTGAGCGACGACCGGGATGTCTCCTTGTGGCCTTGAAGGCACATCCCGCGGAACCTCGCGGTTCACGACCGTCCGCGGGTCTCGACCAACGCTCACCAACGCAGCATATCGAACACACGTTCTATCCCACGCGCGCTAGTGGTACCGCCCGACCGCTCAGACTCGGAACGGCTACGCGTGGCCAAACGCTGGCGATCGGCGTGGTCGCTTTCCGCCTCGTATCGCTCGGGGCGTCGGAGGGGCATGCGAGCATCCCCCTGTGAACGCCCCGATCGAACCCGAGCCGCCGAACGCCGCTGTGCTGGACCGACTGCACCGGTGGGCCGACCTTCCGCTCGCCGCCGATCATCTGAGTGGCTTCGCTGGCCCGTGGAAGTTCACGATTCGCCGATGGCTGCGGAAGCAGTCCGTACTTGACTTCCCGGCGCCCGCCACCGTGACGCAGCCCGACGAGGCGCTCATCTGGGAACGACGCGCTCGCGCCATCGCCGCCCAGCACTCGACTCGTGGCCAGTTCGCGATGTGGCTCCTCAGCGGCTCGGTCGGCGCATTGCTCGGACTGCTGATAGGAGGGTGGGCATCCGCAACGCGCTCGTCGAGTGCGTGGCCGACCGTCGTCGGTGCTGCGATCGCCTGGGCCATCGGAGTCGCGCTCGTGATCGGGATCCTGGTGCTCGTCGCAGGACCGACACTCGCCTCGCTGCATGTGCACGCGCCGACGTGGGAGGCTCGGGCGGAGGCATACGCCCGGCGTCGGGAGGAGCTCCTCAAGCCGGACCCCGACGAGACAGCGGACGCGTCGCACCAGGGCTTGGCCGCCTCGCTCGCCAAGATGTTCCGATCAACGTGAGACGACGTCGTTGCATGTGGTCCTCCGCACGGAACGCCGCCGCGTGACCGAGCGCATCCGCATCTCATCAAGTCCAGGCGCTCGCCGTGCGCGCCTCTGGCACGGCGTCTAGCTCTCCGATCTCGTACCCGTCACGAGTACCTCGTCGCTCGCGTCACTCTCGAGGCAGTTCAGCCATCGCCTCTGCCAGACCGGGGTAGGACGAATCTTCGGCGAGAACCTTCTCGAGGTCCTTGCGAGCCATCGCCCGCTTGTTCTCCGCCAGGTAGGTGTAGGCCCGCTCGACGAGGGCCCGGTGCCGCAACTGGGCAGGCCTCGAACGAAGCCGGAGCGCCTCCTTCAGCGCTTCCCGCGCCGCACCCGGGTTGCCCGTTGAACGCAGCGCCACTGCTCGCTGGACGAGCAGGTACATTGACGCCTCGTCCTCGTTCGCAACCCCGTCGGTCAGTGCGATCACATCTGCCCAGCGCGCCTGCTCGGCGTAGAGCTCGGCCAACGACACAGCGGCAACCGTGGAGGGCGTCACCTCTTCGACGATGTCGGATGCGCCGCGTACATCGCCGGCAGACTGCAGCGCCTCAGCGAGCGTCAGGCCGATGGTGTCCCGTGTCAGAGGGAGCTCAACGCTGATCTCCGGTGTGATCTCCAGGGCGAGCGCCGCCTGAGGGAGATACCGGGACAGGAACGGGTCTGTCGCGGGCTCGTACCCCTCGCGCCAGAGCCAGCCGAGGAGCTCTTGAACACGGGCGACATCGTTGCTCGGCAACGCACCCAGGAGGGCCTCAAGCAGAGCAGCAGTCCGCTGCGCCTCGGAATGGCCAGCGGCCACTCTCTGCACAGCGCCGGGATCGCGCTGGAGCACCGCCGCAGCGTGCAGGGCCTTCTCCCACCTCGGCGCCAGCATCCCAGGCTTCGGTGCCGACACCGGGGCGACCGCACGGGGTGGAGCACCAGTGCGGGCTTGGCTCGCGCCGCCCGCAGAGGTCGTATACGAGACCCCGGATCCCGGGATGCCGACTGTGCCCGTCACCCGGCCCGACGAATGCGCTCGAACGCGCGCGCCGTTGACCCCGACCGATGTGGAGACGCCTCGTGGCGTGACAGTCATCCGTACGCCGGGCATCACCTTGAACGACTTGCGGACGCGAAAGCCCATGCTCGCCCTCCTTTGGTCGGAAGTTACTCCGACGGCGCGCGACCGTGAGCCGTTCGGAACCGGGCGGCCGGGTGAAGACCGAAGCACTCGGTTGCCTGCGGGTGCATGCTGGTTCAGGGCTCGCGGGCGGGCCCGGGCCCCCCACTCGACGCCCGCGTTTTCCCCACGGATTCACTGAATGACAGCGGTCGTAGGTGCTGATCGCTGCACGGCCTCGATGAGGCACCGGCCTCATCAGTTCGCAGACCACGCGCTGTTTCGCTGACTGGTGCAAGACGACAGCAGATCCAACCGGCGACGCCTGGATGCTTCAAGGGGTCGCAGGTTCAAATCCTGTCAGCCCGACAGTGTTTATGCAGTTCAGAGGCTCAAAGCCTCGAAGGCACGGAGCCCGTGCCACCTACGTGCCACGAAGCAAGCGGCACGGGTGGCGCGGGCTCTATTACTTCCTGGCCGTGACGCGACTCACACCCGTTCGCGAGCCCGCTCCCCCGGCGTCATTGTCAGAGCACCTTTGTACGGTCCCGCCCGTGGACTACTCCCGCCGTCTCGTGAACATGACCGACCCCCGCCGAGACGGTGAACCTCGCCCCTCCCCGGCACGCGACCGTCACGTCCGAGACCTACGGCGGTGAGACCGTGTCGATACCGGTCGCGGTGATCCAGCGGAGCCCGGCTCCTCCCGCGCCCGCCGTGTGGCTCTGCGTCCGGCAGCGGCTGGAGGCGGAGGTCTACTGGCTCGCGTGGCCGCCAGAGGACCGCGTCCGGCCGGCGTGACCCCGTCCGACGCCAGACCAGCACGCGCCGCGCCGCCGCGCCGACGTCAACGGCGAGCCGTGACGTACTCCGGGACGTCGGCTGCGAGACGATGCCGACGTGAACTGGTCAGCACTGGCTGAGTGGGCCGCCGCACTGATCGCTGCCGGAGCCCTCGTCGTCGCGCGTAGAGCTCGCACTGATTCGCGCGATTCCGCGACGGCGTCGACCGCGTCCGCGACGTCGTCAGAGCGATCGGCGAAAGCCGCCGAATCAAGCGCGGAGGTCGCGCTCCTGGAATCGCGAAGGGCCGTCGAACGCACCGACGTCACATGGACGATCACCGGAACGGCCGGCGACAGGACCGGACCGGAGCCGGGCATCGTGTCGGTTCGAAACGATGGCACGACGGAGGCCCGCGCCGTGATGGCGAACCTCTTCGTCAACGGTGCACGCTACGCGACGGCGTCGAGCACCGTGAGGCCAGCGGAATCGTTCGAGTTTGACGCGAGGGACGGCTACCGAGCGGGACTGGCCGCAGCCGCCGCCTTCCCGGAGAGTGCTCCGCTCGGGGACCCTGCGCTCGTCACGTTCCGCCTCCGAGTCGCTTGGGAGAGTCCTCTGGGCACTCCCGGACTGTTCGACGTGCCCGGATACTTTCGCCGCGAGAGCGATCGCTGACAAATCCGCGCGAACTAGCGCATGTGCTCATGGTGGAACGGTTCACCGTCGGCCCCGCCACGGCGCTGCCGGGTGCGTGGGCGTGCCACGACCCCCGCAGCGTCTGGAGCATCTCTAGCGTCATGCTCCATGGCGTCGCTCGTGGTGCTGCTCTCGGTGGTCGGTGCCGCGCTGCCGAGCCTCGGCGTCTTTCGCGTCTACCGGCGCGCTCGGTCCATCGAGCGCAAGCGTCGAGCGCTCGTCGCCAGTCGGGGCGGAGCCGTCTATGCGACCTATGACGACGTCGAGGAGTTCTGGAGACGGCTACACGCACCCACGGACCGCGTGCGAATCGCAGCACTCGACGTCGCGCTTGTGTTCGCCGGGCTCGCGTGCACGGCTGCCGCGTCGATCCTCGGATTGGTCGCTGCCCGACCCTGCCCTCCGTGGAGTACGCCCTTGAGCAGACCCCCGCGCGGCCCGTCATCGTGAACGCGCGCGGACAGGAGCGCCACGCCACCTACTCCGGGCCGACGCCGGGTGGGGATAAACGCCGCGCGGCTCCCGGGAGCCAGGCACCCGAGAGCCGCAACGGTCCTACCGGATCACTTCAGGATCCTGGTGGCGGAGGAACCACGGGGGCCTCCCTTCCCCGTGCACACGGGGAAGATGACCGACCCGACCGGCGCGCCGCGTGCCCATGATGGGCACCGCCCGCCGCTGCCTGGCTACGCTCGTGGTCTCCGCTGACATCGACAACCACAAGCCCCGGAGCGGTTCCCCCGGACCGTTGTCTGGGGTTTGTTCCTTCCGACCTAAGAAAGTCTGCGCGACGAAGTGGGGTCGCCGACGCGACCCGAGACGTGTTCGGGTAGCCGTGGCGGCGTGCGTGCGCTCGGCGACTTCCAGTGCACGCACATGCGCGCGCTGACTATGGCGAGGCGGCAAGTGTGATCTGCGTCACATCTCGATCGTCGGGCCCGTCTCTCCGCAGCCGCTCCTGCGCCCGCCGACGAGCCCGTCAACTACGGGCCCTCACCCGCGACGGCGACGCCGGACCGCTCCCCTGACCAGCGCGAACGCCGCTACCGGGGAGCGATCCAGCCGAAAACGGAACGACCGGCGTGTAGGACGGTTCTGAGCGTAAGGGCTGGTCCTTGTTACGAGCCGTTCTCGGGTGGGACGAAAGATCATGGCGCGGGGTCCGGAGAGGGGTCCCGGAACGAACCGGGAGGGGTCCCCGCTCGTGATCGACGATCGACGCGTCTACGTCTCGTCATCGGCCAAGACAAGGGGCCCCGCGCCGATCGACGTCGGCGGCAGGGCCCCTGGCTATCTGACTACGCGACGCGCACGAACGAGTAGACGGTCCGGTCGCGGAACACGCGGTGTCCGCCGCCCGTCGCGTGGAACGTCACGCCCTCGATCTCGATCGGGTCAAGCGTCGAGACACGTTGCCGTTCGACCTCACCCGTAGACGGTCGCAAATACTCGATCGTCACCAGATCCTCATCCATGTCCTCTTCCAATCGTTAGGCCCTGCCGGGCAAACACCCCGGTCCGGCTTCCCCGGCCGCGGTGGCATCTACTGTCGCGCACCCGCGTACGGGTTGTCTGGTCCCCGGCTGGGTGAGTCGTAGGCTCCACGCGCCGTGGGCGCTCTCCACCCGCTCACGCCCGGAGCGTCGACGTCCGCACGTTGGGGTGCGCCCCTAGCCTCTGGCCATGGGTTTCGAGCTGGACGTGATCCTTCACAGTGAGCCGACGGCGTGGTGGGTGCCGTGGGCACCGTTCTTCGGCTCCGTGGTCCTAGCCGTTGCCACGTTCCTTGGCGTCGTCCACTCGTCGAACAAGAACGCCCGGACGATCGCTGAAACGGAGACTCGACGGCACGAAAACGTCGTGGCGGAGGCGCACACGGTTGCGACACGCAACGAGAAAGTCCAGGTGCTGCTGCGGCTCATCGACGAGTCGAACAAGCTGATCTTGGTGACGACAGACCTCTTTCAGACGATCCGTCGCGTTCGGTCTGGGGACGAACGTGCCGACTTCGTAGCAGCGCAGAGCGCGTTCAACGCGCAGAGCGCAGAAGTGACCAGCGCGGACGCGTCCGCGTACCTGTATGCACCGGAGTCACTCGCGACGCTGTCTCAGCGGCTGCAGAAGCATGTGGGGGCGGCGTTCGCGGGGGCGTTCGAGTTGGACGACACGGAGCTGGAGGTACGCCAAATGCAGACGCACGCGGAATTGAAACAGGACCTATCGGCCCTCGTTAACGCCGTGCAGGCAGAACTGGGCCTGCGCCCTCCGGACCGGCTCGACGACAAGTAACGCGCAGGCGTTGTGCCGTGCGTACAAACGTCCGCGTTCATTTGCGCTCACCCATCGGCCGCACCGCCGCTGTATCGAGCCGCCTCGGCTTACCACCCGCGCGCGGCCTCACGCTCGGCGCGCCGGTCGCGCACGGACCGAGCCCGCCCTGACCCCGGGCCTACCAGGACAGCGTCGCCTGGCCGCGCAGCACGCGGTGGTCGGACACCCAGAGGGACGTCGTGACGCCGCGGTGGTCCGCGGCCCAGCGGTTCCTGGTGAAGAAGACGTAGTCGCACTTGCGGGTGCCGCACGTGGGCGCGTCGTACGTACCGTCGCCGCCCGTGCGCGCCTGGTCGGCCTCGACCATGACACCCGTGCCCGTCTGGCAGCCGGTGGTCGACGTCCCGCCGAACGCGCTCGAGTAGAGGGGCCGGAGCGCCGCGGCGGCGGCGCAGGCGCGGACGTCGATGTTCGCGTCGACGCCGAGGATCGCGGCACCTCCGCCGGCCGCGTGCGTCGCGAGGCGGCTGCCGACCGCGGTGACCTGCTCGGCCGACGCGGCGCTCTGCACGGAGAAGTGCGAGGTGCACACCCGCAGCGCGGTGCCGATGACGACGTCGCCGCACAGCAGGTACCGCCGCTCGCTCTCGCCGAGCGGGTTGGGCAGGAGGGTCGCGGTGACGTTCGTGGGTGCCGGGGCGCGGGCGAGCAGCGCGATCCCCCAGCTGCGCGCGCCCGGGGCGCAGCGGTCGTCGCCGATCGTGACCGTCTGGAAGAACGTGCCGTGCCAGGCGGTGCCGAGCCGTTGGAGCAGGCGGTCGTAGGTGTAGCGGCACACCTCCTGCAACGTCACGACGTCGCTGTCCGCGGTGAGCACGCTGCTCGCGACGACGTCCGCGCGTTGCGCCGCGGTCGAGTCGCAGACCGGGTCCCGCCCGAACTGGTCGCACGCGTTGAGCTCGAAGACCTTCGTCCGCACGGTCGCGGCGTCGGCGGCCGAGCCGACGGCGAGCGTCCCCGCGACGAGCGCGAGGAGGGCCAGGACCGCGACGAGGTGCCGGGGGCGGCGTCGGGCGTTCATCGCATCGCGCACCGGGGGATTTCGATGCGGTCGGCGGCGACGAGGTCCGCAGCCGCGCCGATCGGGGCCGACGCGGTCAGGACGAACCGTCCGCCCGCGTCGCGCGACCAGGTCCGGGCGACCGGCGCGGACCCGCCGTTGTCGATCGTCGTGACCTGCGAGCCGTCGGCAGCCGTGTAGGCGAGGTCGCCGCCGACGCCCCGCAGCACGACCGTCGCGCGTCCCGTGGCCGCGTCGATCTCGACGGCCCGGTCGCGGGACCGGCCGGTGGCGGACGGCGCGCGCCCTTCGGCGGTCAGCAGCGTCGTCCCGTCGGGCGACCAGTCCAGCGACCGGAGTGCCACGGTCGCGTCGACGTGGTGCAGCGTCGTGGTCGCGCCGGACGTCGTGTCGGTCACGCGGACCTCCTGGGCGGCGTCGGGCAGGGTGACGACGAACGCGAGCCGCGTCCCGTCAGGGCTCCAG
>NZ_JAAXOY010000010.1 GCF_012396155.1 Cellulomonas septica
ACGCAGCCGCGGACGGCGTCGATGCGGTCGTCGGGGGTCGTCACGCGGGGCTGCACCGGGAGCGAGAGGCGCACCTCGTCGCCCACCGCGAACGCCCGGCGGACCGTCGCGACACCGCCGTCGACGGGCCCGCCGTCGAGCGTCGCCGCGCCCACGGCCCACGACGGCACGCGCAGCGACAGGGCCACCTCACCGGGCGGTGCCTGCGTCACGCGGACCACGACGTCGCCGTCGTGCGGGTAGCCCGTCGCGACCTCGAGGCCGATCGCGCGGCCGTCGCCCAGCGTCGTCGCGATGCGCGCCGGTGCGTACTGGTGCAGCTGCACGCCGTCCTCGGACACGGTCGCGAGGTACGCGCCGAGCGACGCGAACGTGCGGGCCACGTTGGTCGGGCAGCACGACACCTCGAACCAGGGCGCACGCAGCCGCGACAGGGCCCGCGCGCTGACCTCGTCGGGGTCCGCCGCCGAGCCGGGGACCCGCTTGTGCAGCGGGTTCGTGTAGAAGAACGCCTGACCGTCCTCGGCGGGCGAGGTCGCGACGACGTTGAACAGCGTCCGCTCGACCACGTCGCCCCAGTGCGCGTCGCCCGTCGCGAGCAGCAGCCGCCACGCGACCATGACCGATGCGACGCCCGCGCACGTCTCGCAGTACGCGCGGTCCGGCGGCAGCTCGTGGTCGTCGCCGAACGCCTCGTCCTGGTGGTGCGACCCCATGCCCCCCGTCAGGTACGTCCGGCGCGCGAGCGTGCGCTCGTACTGGTCGCGCACGACGTCGAGCAGCGTCTCGTCGCCCGTCTCGACCGCGACGTCGACCGCGCCCGCGGCCAGGTAGAGCGCGCGCACCGCGTGCCCGCGCAGCACCGTGGCGTCACGGACGGGCACGTCGTCCTGGTAGTACTCGCGGCCGTACTCGATGTCGGGCAGCGTGCCGTGGCCGCGACGCTCGACGAACAGTGCGGCCTGGTCCAGGTAGCGCCGCTCCCCCGTCGCGCGGGCGAGCTCGACGAGCGCGACCTCGATCTCCGGGTGACCGCACACGCCGTCGCGGCCGGCGGGCCCGAACTCGGCGCACACGTGGTCGGCGGCGCGGCGGGCGATCGCGACGAGCTCGTCGTCGTGCCCCGTCCGCAGCCGCGCGACCGCGGCCTGGATCAGGTGCCCGTAGCAGTACAGCTCGTGACCCCAGGCGAGGTCGGAGTACCGCGGCGCCTGGCCGGGCCGTCCGAACTTCGTGCTCAGGTAGCCGTCCGGCTCCTGCACGCGGCCGATCAGCGCGGACAGCTCGACGATGCGGGCCTCGAGCGCGGGGTCGCCGGTGCGGCCGACCTCCCACGCCATCGCCTCGATCATCTTGTAGACGTCCGAGTCGGAGAACTCGCGGCCCGTGCGCTGCTGCACGATCGTGCCGTCGAGCGCGTGCCGGAAGTTGTCGATCCAGCCGACGCGCGTCTCCCACGTGTCGCAGTGCCGGATCGACGCCTCGCCGTTGACGCGCTGGCGCTCGGCCCAGAAGCCCCCGGTGATTGCGACCTCGTCGAGTCCGAGCGGTCGCAGGGCCCCCGTCGAGGGCAGCACGGGCGCGGGACGGATGGTGGTGGTGTTGTTCACGAGCGAGGTCATCCCTTCAGCGCGCCCGACATGAATCCGTTGACGTAGTGCCGCTGGAGCACGAGGAAGAGGACGATGCACGGGATCGTCAGCACGACGACGCCGGCCTGCGTGGCGCCGTAGTCGATGACGCCCATGACCTGCTGGCGCATGTTGACCAGCGCCAGCGGCAGCGGCTGGTTCTCGCCCCCCACGAGGTACAGCGGCACCATGAAGTCGTTCCACGCGGCGAGGAACGCGAACAGCCCGATGGTGATGAGGCCCGGCTTGACCGCCGGGAGCAGCACGCGCCGCAGCGCGCCGAAGGAGCCGCAGCCGTCGACGAGGGCCGCCTCCTCCATCTCCTTGGGCACCGACTCGAACGAGATGCGCATCATGAACATCGCGAACGGCAGCTGGAACACGGCGAGCACGAGGCCGACGCCGACGAGCGAGTTGTTGAGGCCGATGTCCTTCAGCCAGATGACGAGCGGGACCAGCAGCGTCGCGTACGGGACCATGAGGATCGACAGGACGAGCAGGAACAGCGCGTCCTTGCCGGGGAAGGTGAACCGCGCGAACGCGTACCCGCCCAGGGTCGCCGCGACGAGCGTCGTGACGACCGCGACGAGCGTGATGACGAGCGAGTTGCCCAGGTAGTGGCCGAGGCCGGCCTGGTAATTCAGCAGCGTCTCGTAGTTGCCGAGGCCGTAGCCGTCCACCTGCGCCGAGCCCGGCTGCGGCGACACCGACGACACGGCGGTCCAGATCATCGGGTACAGGAACAGGATGGCCAGGCCACCGGTCAGCACCCAGTAGGGCGTGCGTCCGAGCACGCGGGGCAGCGTCTTCATCGTCGGGCCTCCCTCACTCGTCCGGCGAGCGCCGCAGCGCCTTGAGCTGGACGACGTTGATGACGACGAGGGCGAGCAGCACGAGCACGGACAGCGCGGCGGCCATCCCGAGGTCGCGCTTGGACTCGAACGCGAGGTTGTAGACGAGCTGGACGACGGTCATGGTGGCGCCGTCCGGTCCGCCCTTCGTCAGGATGTAGAACTGGTCGAACGCGAGCAGCGACCCGGTGACGCACAGGATCGTGGCGAGCGCGAGCGACGGCTTGAGCAGCGGCAGCGTGATCTTGCGGAACACCTGCCACGTGTTGGCGCCGTCCATGCGGGCCGACTCGTAGACCTCCTGGCCGATGCCCTGCAGCCCCACGAGCAGCAGCAGCATGTAGAACCCCGCGAAGCGCCAGACGATGAGGATCACCGTCCCCCAGAGCGCACCGTCGGCGGTGCCGAGGATGTTGACCGACCCGTTGCCGATGCCGAACCGCGCGAGGAAGTCCGACATGGGCCCGACCTGCGGCGAGTACAGCGCGTAGAACAGCAGCGACGCCGACGCGAGCCCGAGGGCCGTGGGCAGCAGGAACGACGTGCGCAGCACGCCGCTCCACCGGCTGCTCTCCTGCACCAGCAGCGCGAGCCCGAGGCCCAGGCCGATGAGGAGCACGGTCGCGATCACCGTGTACTTCAGCGTGAAGACGACGGCCGGCCAGAACATGCGGTGGTCGAGGACCTCCGTGTAGTTCTCCGGGAAGTTGGTGCCGTCGTTGCCCGCGAGGAGCGACCAGTCCGACGCGGACATGATCAGGACGAGGACGAGCGGGACGACGAACAGGACCGCGACGAGCACGGCGGTCGGGCTTGCGTAGAGCCAGCCCATCAGGGGCCCGTGCGAGCGGTTGGCCCGCGGGCGGTGGCGGTGCGGGGGTGACGACGAGGGTCCCGCGTCGGGCGGACGGGTCGTGACGGTGGTCATGCGTGGCTCCGGGGTCGCGCCCGTCGTGGCGGGCTCGCGGGTGAGACGAGGTCGGGCGGCGGCGGGCTGCCTGCCGAGCGGACGGGGCCGGGCCCGCCGCCGCCCTGGTCTCACTGGTCGAGGACCGCCGTGACGGCGTCGTTGTCCTCGTCGACCGTGCCGGTCTTGTCGAAGGTCGCGTTGCGGAACAGCGTGACCCACGGGCTGCCGGACGCGTTGAACGCCTCCGAGAAGTACTCGGCGACCGGTGTGCGGCCGTTCTCGGCGAGCTTGTTCATCGTGAGGGCGAGCGGGTCCTCCTGCGCGTACTGGTTGTCGAGCAGGCTGTTGCGGCCGGGGACCTCGCCGTTCTTCGCGACGACCTCGAGCTGGGTGTCGTCGGACATCATCCAGGCGAGGAAGTTCCACGCCTGCGCGACGTGCTCGGAGTCCTTCGAGACGCCCATCGCGTCGCCGCCGAGGAACGTCGACTGGCCGCCGTCGATCCCGGGGATGCCGGTGACACCGACGTCGATGCCGGCCTCCTGGGCCGCGTAGACCGCGGTGTTCGGGTACTGCATGACGCCGACCTCGCCGTTCGAGAACGGGGCGGTCCACGTCGCGCCGGTCTCCTCCTTCGAGCCCGCACCCACCGCACCCGCGTCGTTCAGCCGCGCGTAGGTGTCGTAGACCTCCTTCGCGGTGTCCGACGCGAGCAGCGACTCCTTGCCGTCGTCGGAGAGCACCTCGTCGCCCGACGCCCAGATGGTCGGGAACCACGTGAAGACGAGGCAGCCGCCGCAGTTGCCGCCGTAGTACGTGCCGGAGACGCCGGGCTTGTCGAGCGCCTGGACGGCCTTCGCCTGCTCCTCGAACTCGGCGAACGTGGTCGGGCCCTTCTCCGGGTCGAGGCCGGCCTCGGCGTACAGCGCCTTGTTCCACACCATCACGGAGATGTCGGTGACGAACGGGACGGTGTGCTTGGCGCCGTCGGCGTCGGTGCCCGCGTCGACGTGGCCCTGCGTGATGTCGTCGGCGTAGTCGAGGCCGTCGATGTTCTCGGTCAGGTCCGTGAACAGGCCGTTCGAGACCCAGTACGGCAGGCGGACGACGTCGCCCGCGAGCAGGTCGGGCAGCTCGTCGTTCGTGGCGGCCGCACCGACCTTCCCCTCCATGTCGTCGTTGGGGATGATCTCGAGCTCCACCTGGTTCTCGTGCGACGCGTTGTACGCCTCGACCAGGGCCTTGGCCTGCCGCTCGAGCGGCGCGCGCGTCCACATGGTGAGGCTGGTGCCGTCGTCGACGCCGTCGGGCCCGACGGACTCGGCCGGGGCGTTGCCGCCCCCGTCGTCGTCACCGCTGCTGCAGGCTGCCAGGCTCGTCAGCGCCAGACCGGCGACGGCCAGCAGGGCAGCTCCTCGTGCTGTGCGCGATCGGGACAACCGCTTGCTCATCGTGCTCTCCTCGGACTTCATCGTCGAAGCGAACTGCGGGCGTCCCCCGTCGGGCGCCCGTGGGCTGAGGGTCTGCCGAAACCCTTTTCGGCAACGTAGCGGTCGCTGTCTCGGCACGTCAAGGGCTCCCTTCCGCGCGTCCAGCCGGTACGATCCCGAAAGACGACGGCGTCCAGCCCCGTCACTTTCGTTCTCGCGGGGGATGAACATGCAGACGACAACGGGGAACACGCGGAAGCCACCGACCCTCGCGGACGTGGCCAAGCTCGCCGGGGTGTCGCTCGCGACGGCCTCCAAGTCGCTCAACGGGCGGCAGCAGGTCAAGGCCGAAACCCGTGAGAGAGTCCTTTCAGCCGCCGAGCAGCTGAACTTCTCCCCCAACGTCCTCGCCCGGCACCTGCTGTCCGGGCGGTCCGGGACGATCGGCCTCGTCACGCACGACCTCGAGGGCCGGTTCTCCATCCCGACGCTCATGGGCGCCGAGGACGCCGCCGGCACCGGCAAGACGTCCGTGCTCCTGTGCGACGCGCGTGGCGACGCCCTGCGCGAGCAGTACCACGTGCAGGCGCTGCTCGGCCGGCGCGTCGACGGGCTCATCGTCGTGGGCGCGCGCCCCGACCCGCGCCCGTCGCTCGGCCAGCTGCCCGTGCCCGTCGTGTACGCCTACGCGCCGTCGCAGGACCCCGCCGACATGTCCGTCGTCACCGACAACGTGCAGGGCGGGCGGCTCGTCGCCGAGCACCTGCTGGCCTGCGGGCGGTCGCGCGTCGCGATCGTCACCGGCGACGCCGGGTACGGGGCCGCGCACGACCGGGTCGACGGGGCCACGGCGGTGCTGGCCGAGGCCGGCGTCGAGGTGCTCGGCGGGCCGCTGTACGGCGCCTGGACCGAGGAGTGGGGCCGGACGGCCGCGGGGCTCGTGGTCAACCGGTTCGCCGACGTCGATGCGATCATCAGTGGGTCCGACCAGATCGCCCGCGGGGTCCTCGACACCCTGCGCGAGGCCGGCCGCCGCGTCCCGGAGGACGTCGCGGTCACCGGCCACGACAACTGGGAGATCCTCGCGCTCAACGCGCGCCCGCAGCTCACCAGCATCGACATGAACCTCGAGGAGCTCGGCCGCCGCGCCGCTGCCCTCCTCTTCGACGCCATCGAGGGCGACCCCCACCACGGCACCGAGGTCATCCCGTCCCGCCTGGTCCCCCGCGGGTCGACGGGCCCCAAGCCCGCCTGACCCTCCTCTCGCCGCCCTCCGTCGCCCTCCGCCGTCCGCCGTCCGCCGTCCGCCGTCCGCCGTCCGCCGTCCGCCGTCCGCCGTCGAACGCAACATCAGGCTCATCCGGAGGGCCCGGTGCGAGCCCAACGTTGCGTTCGCCGCCGGAGTGCCGCGGTGACCCGGGTCGACAGGGCCGGAGGACGGGGGGGGCGGCGGGCCCGGACGGCGGGGGCGACGCGGCCGACCGGAGCGCGACGAGGGGTGGCCGCTCCCCCTCGGGCGGCCACCCCTCGTCGGTCACGGGTGGGTCAGGACCACGGCCAGCGCCAGCCGCCGCCCGACCAGGGCCAGTCCCAGCCCTTCTTCGGCGGGAGGACCGGGCCGACGGGGTCGGAGGTGGCCGACGCCGTGACCAGTCCGGTGCCGAAGCCCGTGACCTTGACGGTGACCGACGTCCCCTCCAGCGCTGCGGGCACCTGGAGGCGGTCACCGGTGACGCCGTCGAGGCGGACCCCGTCGGCGAACCAGGTGTAGGCGAGCCGGACGCCCTGCGGCTGCCAGCCCTTCGTCGACGCGGTGAGCGTGTCGCCGACGCGCGCCTTGCCCCTGAGCTCGACCGACCCCGGCACGACGGCCGCGGCGGGCGAGCAGTCGGGGGTGTCGGCGCGGAAGGCCCACGAGACCGTCTGCGGGCCGGCCGGGAAGGCGTACCCGTCGAGCGGCACGGTCGTCAGCGTGACGACCTCGCCCAGAGCCACGGTGACCGTGCCCGTCACCGCGGAGGCGTCGACGCGGTACTCGACGCCCTCGACGGTCGGCACGGCGACCGACCCGTCGCCCGGATCGCCGTCGGTGCAGACGGGACCGGTGTAGACGGGAGCGGCGGGCGTGACTACGACGTCCTCGACCGGGCAGTCGGGGGCGACGAACTGGTGCTCCCACTCGGTCCTCGCACCGTCGGCCAGCGTGTACCCGTCGGCGGCGCGGGCCGTGACGACGACCGCCGCGTCGGCCGCGACCTCGACGGTGCCGGTCACGTCGGTGCCGTCGATCGCGTAGACCACGCCCTCGACGTCCGGGATCACGACCGACGCCGTCTCCGGGTCCCCGTCCGTGCAGACCTCGGACGGGGTGAACGTCGGTGCGGCCGGCGTGACGACACCCGCCTCCTCGGCGACCCCGACCTGCCACTCGTGGATCCCGACGGACCCCTGCCCGGCGGCGGCGCCCCAGGACTGCGCGACGATCCGCAGCGCGCGCGTCGTGACGGCGTCGAACCCGACCGGCACGAAGCCGGTCGACGTGCGGGCGTACGACCCGGACGTCAGCGCGACCTCCCGCCAGGTCACCCCGTCAGCGTCCAGGTACTGCAGCACCCACGACCTCGGCGCGATCAGCCCCTCGTTCTGCGCGTCGGGGACGTTCTGGTACCACCAGACGTTCGCGCGGTCGACGGTGACGTCGAAGTCCCACGTGAGCTGCGCCCACTGCTCGCCGACACGGTCCCATGTGCCCCACGACGCGCCGTACTTCGACGCGTCGTCCTCGCCCCAGGCGGTGGTGCCGTCGTTCATGCCGGCGACGTCCTCCCACCCGGAGGTGAAGGAGGCCGACGCCGCCGCGTACGGCGCGACGTTGCCGGTGAGCGACGCGCCGTCGCCGAGCGGGATGCTGACCGTGCTCGTCGCGGTGTTGCCCGCGCGGTCACGGGCACGGACGACGAGCTCGTGCGGGAGCATGTCGGGCGCCTCGACGACGGCCCCGTCGGCCGCCGTGACCCAGTCGCCCGTGCCATCGAACCGGTACTCGACCGCTGCCACCCCGGACAGGGTGTCGGTGGCGCCGACGGTGACCGCCCGGGTGGCGGGGTCCAGCACGGCCGTGACCGCCGGGGCCCCGGTGTCGACCTTCACGGCCCGGCTGACCTCCGAGGACGTGTTGCCCGCCGCGTCGGTGGCCCGGCCGCTCACGACCGTCTCCCCCTGGGCCGACACGGGCACGTCGACGTGGCGGGCGTCCGCCGTCGGGGTCCACGCGCCGTCGCCGACGCGCGTCTCGATCGTCGTGAGGTACGACGTGTCGTCGTCGGCGGCCACCCGGACGGTGACCGGCGACGAGAACCACCCGTCCTCGCCGGAGGTGCCGGACGCCGATACCGAGACGACGGGCGCTGTCGTGTCGTCGCCGCCCGGGTCGACGGTCCCGCCGACGTGGACGGTCGCCACCACGTAGCCGCCGGCCTGCCCGAGCGCGCGCCCCTCGACGGTGAAGGTCCCCTCGGCGGCGTAGTCCGCCGGGTCGACGGGCCGCCAGTTGACCGGCACCCACGCGGACTCCTCGCCGTAGGACGCACGGATCGCGGCGGGCAGCTCCGGCGCGGTGCCGACGGGCGTCGCGACGGTCGCGGACGGCAGCGCGTCGGCCGCGACCGCGTACACCTCCCACTCGGACACGGACACCGAGTGCACGTACGGCCCCTCGTCGAGCCCGCGGAACGTCGCGCGCAGCGCGGTCGTGGAGACCTCGTCGAACGTGACCGTGTGCCAGGTGTCGGTGGCCGTCGGGTACGACGCCCCCGTCACCGGCTGCCACGCGCCTGCGGGGTCGAGGTACTCCACGATCCACGAGGACGGCTGACGGATCCAGTTGCCGTCACGGTGGAACTCGATCCCCACCGACCCGGTCCGCACGGGTGCGTCCCACGTGTACTGCACCCAGTCCGACGGGTGCGACGACGTCGTGCCGCGGTAGTTGCCCCACTGGTCGGGCGGCAGCAGCGCGGTGGTCCGGCGGAAGCCGTCGTTGACGGCGCCGAGCCGCATGGGCGGCTGCTCGGTGAACGACGCCGACGCGGACGCCGCGAGCGCGACGTTGTCCGTCAGCCGGAAGTCGGGGTCGTCGGCGAGCGTCTGCTGCACCGGCAGGATCCGGTCACCTTCCCAGCGCACCTCGTCGATCGCCACGGACCGGCGGAAGTGGCCGCCGCCCACGGCGTCCTTGGTGTGGTACGTGATCCACCAGCGGCCGTCGTGCTCGACGATCGACGGGTGCACGGTCGTCGCGGACGTGCCGCCGAGGATGATCCCCTGGTAGGTCCACGGGCCGAGCGCCGACGGCGCCGTCGCGTAGGCGATGCACGCCTGGTAGTTCGAGGGCGTGCACTCCGACCCGCCCTGCTTCCAGTCGTACGCCAGGTAGTAGGTGCCCTCGCGCTCGAACACCCACGGCGCCTCGAAGAACCCGGTGAGCCCGGGGATCGTCCGGATCGACCCAGCCAGCGCCGTCATCGACGGGTCCAGCTCGACCACCCGCGCGACCGACCACGAGCCCCAGTACAGGTAGACGGACCCGTCGGTGTCGGTGAAGACGTGCGGGTCGATGACCTCCTGTCCGGTGGTCGACGAACCGAAGACGTCGGTCCAGGTCAGCAGTGGTGCGCCGACCGCGTCGGTCCACGGCCCGACAGGCGAGTCGGAGACGGCGACGCCGATCGCCATGCGGTTGGGCACAGCCGTGTTCTCCCACTGCACAGGCGCGTACCAGTAGAACTTCCCGTCGGCGCCGATCGTGACCTGGCCCGCGAACGCCGCATCCCCGGTGGCCCACGCGAAGACCTCGTCGGGGTCCAGGTTGTCGGCGTAGAGGTCCCAGTCGCCCGACGTCGGGTCGTCGGTCGCGAAGACCTGGTAGTCGTGCATCTCGAACCCGGCCTGCTGCTCGGCGGCCTCGTCGTGCCCGGCGTACACGTAGAGCGTGCCGTCGACCGACAGCGGGGCCGCGTCGGCGGAGTAGGACGAGCCGTCACCGAGGATCGGGTTGCCTTCGGTGTGGAAGGACCGGGTCGGGGCGGGCGGGTCCGCCGCGACGGCGGCCGACGGCCAGGCCGCCACCGCCGTCGCGATGAGGGCCCCGGCCAGCGCGGCGGCGACGGACCTGCGTGTCGTCTGGTGCGTGGTCATGGTCAACGTCCCACCTTGATGCCGTCGGAGGTGCGGGTGCTCGGGGTGTAGCCGTCCTTGGTGCCGGTCACCTCGACGGTGAGCACGGACCCGCGGTCGGCGGTGCGCACGAGGTACACGGGCGCGGTCGCGCCCTTCACGGGCTCGCCGTCGACGAACCACTGGTACGACAGGTGCACCGGGAACGGCCCCCACACCCCGTGCACCGCGGTCACGACCGACAGCGGCCGGGCGGACCCCGCGATGCGGACGTCGCGGGCCGTGAGCGTGCCGGCCTGCACCGTGGTCGGCGGCGACGAGGCCCAGGTCGACGGTTCGTGCCCGGCGGCGCTGCCGCGGACCTCGACCGTCAGGACCGTGCCGGCGGCCGACGCGGGCACCTTCCAGCTGCTCGACGTCGCGCCCTTCACGACGGTCCCGTCGAGCAGCCAGCGGTACTCGAGCTTCACGCCGGCCGCCCAGGCCGAGGTCTGCGCCCGCACGGTGCTGCCGACGACCGCCGTGCCGGTGATCGTGACCGTCCCGGCCTGCACGGTCGGCTTCACGACGGCCGCGGTCGGCGACGACGTGAGGGAGACGCTCTCCCAGCCCTCCAGGTACCCGGTGACCTCGACGGTGACGGTCTTGCCGAGGTCCTTCTGCACCGGCGTGTACTCGGCCCCGGTGGCACCGCGGACGGTCTTGCCGCCCACCGACCACTGGTACGCGAGCTCGACGCCCTCAGGCCCCCAGCCGGCGGTCTGCGCGAGCAGCACCTGCCCGACCGTCGGCACCCCGACGACCTCGACGGTCCCGGCGGTGACGACGGCCTGCCCGGGCCCGGCGACGACGGTGAGCGGCGCCTCGACGACGGACTCCCCGGCGACCGCGCGGACCGTGTACGCACCGCCCGCCAGGTCGCGCGGCAGCGGGGCCGTGCGCAGCGTGCCCGCGCCCTGGGCGTCGGTCGTGAGCGTGCCGAGCGCGACCGCCCCCGGCTCGACCGTGACCGCGTACGCGGTGCCCGGCGTCCCCCCGGTGAGCGTCACGTCGAACGCGTCCCCGGCGGTCACAGGGTCGGTCGGGGCGGTGAGGACCGTCGCCGCGACGGGCGCGCTCAGGACCTCCCACTCGACGATGCCCACCCACCCGGTCGGCGGCTTCGTGAGCGTCGCGCGCAGCGCCGTCGTGGTGACCGGGGCGTGCGTGAGGGTGTCGAACTGGCCGACGGTCGTCGTGTACGGCGACGCGTCCGGGACCGGCGCCCAGGTGACGCCGTCGTCGAGCAGGTACTCGAGCGTCCACGACGCGGGGGCGCGCATGCCGCCGCCGTCGTCGAAGAACAGCAGCCGGCTGGTGTCCGTCGTGACCGGCGTGGGCCAGTCGAGACGCGCCCACTGCGTGTCGCCCGCGATGTTCCACGTGCCCCAGGCGGAGGCCTGCGACGTGACGGGGTGGTTCGCGACGCCGTCGGTGATGCCGGCGGCGCGGTTCCACGTCGTCGTGGCGGAGACGCTCACGGCCGCGTTGGGCGCGATGTTGACGGGCGCGTCCGGGTCCGGCGGCGGCACCGCCAGCGAACCGACGGCCGAGACGTTGCCCGCGCGGTCGGTCGACCGGTACTCGACGGTCGCCGCGGTGGCGATCGTCGCGCCCGTGCCGTACGCCGTCCACGCACCGCCGTCGACGCGGTACTCGGTCGACGCCACGCCCGAGCCGGTCTCGGTCGTCGCCAGGGTGAGGCGGCGCCGGGACTCGTCGAAGGACGCGGTGACGACGGGTGCCGTGCCGTCGATGTCGACCGCGACGGACTGCACGGGCGAGACGAGCCCGCCGGAGTCCGTGGCGCGGCCGCGGACGGTGTGCCGTCCGTCGCCGCTGACCGTGATCGGTCCGGTCACGGCGGTCCAGGCACCCCCGTCGACCTGCGCCTCGACCGTCGGCGACGGGTCGGTGTCGTCGGTCGCGGTGACCGTGACGTCGACCGGGCCGGTGAACCAGCCGGACGCCGGACGCTCGGGGTCGGTGGTCAGCGTGACCACCGGGGCCTGCGGCGCGCCGGACGTCACGGTGACCACGGCGGTCGGTCGCTTGTCGGTGCCCGCCACCGCACCTTCGACCGTGAACTCCCCAGGAGAGGCGTAGGACGACGGGTCCACCGCGTCCCACGTGACCGGCAGCGACGCCTCGGACCCGTCGTTGTACGTCGCGACGACGCGGGCCGGCAGCACCGGGGCCGTCCCGGCGACCGTGGTCACCGCGGCGGGCTCGAAGGTGTTGATCTGCACGGCGTCGGTCGGCCGGACGAAGACGGTCGCGCGGGCCAGCTTCGCGGTGCCCGCGACGAAGCCCGGGACGGTGAACTCGCCCTGCGCGGCGTACGCGTCGGCGGGCACGTCCTGCCAGTCGACCGCCCGCTCGACGCGGGAGCCGTCGGCGAAGACGACCTCCACCGCGGGCGGCAGGACCGGCGCGACGCCGACGAGCGTCCGGACGGACACGTCCTCGACCGCGACGGGCTCCTCCGCGAGCGCCTGCCACTCGATGATGCCGGGGTACGACGACCCGTCGCGGACGAGCGTCGCGCGCAGCGACGTGGTCGTGACCGACCCGTGCGTCACGGCGTTGAACGTCCCGTCCTCGGTCGGGTAGCCGCTCGGGTCGGGCACCGGCTGCCACGAGCCGTCGGCCGCCAGGTACTCGAGCGTCCACGACGACGGCGGCAGCACGCCGCCCGGGTCGCGGTTGGAGTGGAACAGGATCCGCGACTCGTCGACCCGCACGGGCTCGGGCCAGGTGAGCCGGGCCCAGTACGTGTTGCCCGCACCCGCGGCGGTGCCCCACGTGCCCCACGCGTCGGACTCGGCGGCGACCGGGTAGGACGCGAGGCCGTCGTTGATCGCGGCGACGCGGTTCCACCCGGTGACGGCGGACGCGGACGCGGTGGCGTCGGGCGCGACGTTGGTCTTGGCGGTGCCGCTGACCTCGGCGTCGACGGTGACGTCACGGCTCGTCGAGAGCTCGCCGTCGGACGCCGTCAGGCGCAGGACGTACCGGCCCGACGTGTCGAACTGCACGACGGTCGTGGCCTGCGCGGGCGACGCGACGACGGCCTGCGCCCCTTCGGGCGCGCTCACGACCGTCCACGCCGACGTGAGCGTGCCGGACGGCTGCGCGTCGTCGGACACCGTCCCGACCAGGCGGACCTGGGCGGGCTGGTCGAACGTCGGGTCCTGGTACACGGTGACCTTCGGCGCGGCGTTCGTCGACGGCGGCGCCTCGACGCCCGTCGCGAAGGCCTGGACCTCCTTGACGCCCGTCCGGAAGCCCGCGGCGTGCTGGACGGTCACGCGCAGCGCGTCGGCCTGCACCTCCGGGAACTGCACGCGGTTGAGGTTCGCCGTCGAGTAGACGGGCGACCTGGCCTGCCCGGGGACCGGGTGCCAGCCGCCGGCGTCGCGGTACTCGACCGTGAACAGCTCCGGCGCCGCGTAGCCCTGGACGGTCGCGCTCGACGACGAACGGTAGAAGTAGACGCGCACGTCGTCGACGGCCTGCGTGCCGTCGAGCGCGACCTCGATCGAGTCGGTCGCGTTCGGCGAGCCCGCGGTCCCCCAGAAGGGCTCGTTGACGGTCGTGCCGTCGACGGCCCCCTCGGGCACGCGGCCGGCGGCCGAGAAGGACGCGGTGACCGGGCGGCCCGCGGCGAGGTTCGCCGAGCCCGTCGACTCCGTGGCGATGTCCGTGCCCGCCTTGGCGAACACGTCGACCACGCGGTCACCGTCGGCGAACCGCACGTCGGAGGCCGTCGCGAGGTCGGCGACGTTCGCGGTCACGACGGCCGCGTCGCCCTCGAGCACCTCGACGGACCCCGTGGCCGGGTCGTACACGACGTGCGACAGGTCGTCGACCGTGAACGCGAGCGCGCCGTCGAGGAAGACGGAGTACCCCGCGGGCACGTCGTCGCCGTAGTGGTCGCCCGTCTCGTCCCACGTCACCGTGAGGTCGCGGTCGTGGTACCGGACGTTGTTCGCCGTGAAGTACGGCCAGTCGATGTCGATCGGGTCGAGCTCGATCTTGCCGTCGGCCCGGCTGCGCAGGCCCATCGCGTCCTCGATGACGGTGAAGTTCGTCGCGCCGAGGATCGTGTGGTGGATCCAGGACCGGTAGCCGATCGAGCCGCCGTCGGCCGCGGAGCCGTTCGCCCAGAACTCGTTCTGGTTCGGCAGCCGGTTGTCGCCGCCCTGGTAGTGCGCGAACGCGTTCCAGTAGAGGAGCTGCTTGTACATCTCCGGCGTGACGTAGTCCGTCGGGTAGTCGCGCAGCACCGACGAGAACATGCGGAACAGGACGGTCGAGTTGATGACCGAGAAGTTGTTCGAGCCCTCCTCCGGCGAGTCCGCCTTGTCGACCTGGTTCGCCGTGAAGAACGGGAACACCGGGTACTGGTCGGCGTCGGCGAACAGCCGCAGCGCCTCGGTGTACGGCTGGTCGTAGTCCGGGTCACCGGGCTTCGGCATGAGGCCGACGGTGAACGGGTAGTAGTTGTTGATCTCCTTGTACGGGTTGAGCGTCCCGTCCTGCGTCATGCGGTGCTTGAGCAGGTTCCCGTACAGGCCGACCTGGTCCGGCGTCGTCTGCGCCGGCTCCCACAGGTGCTCGAGGACGGCGGCCTTGACGCGCTCGGCGAGCGCCTCCATGTGGTCGGCCTTCTCCGTCTGGCCCGCGACGCGGAAGAACTCCGCCGCGGCCTGGGAGTTCGAGTACAGGTACGCGCTCTCGGTGCGGTCCATGTTGGCGCCGTGCCCGGGCCAGTGGAACGACACCGCGTCGGCGTCGTTGCCCGTCATGGCGCCCCACGAGTACTCGATGAGGTCGTTGCCGTTGCCGTCGTACGCGTCCAGCAGCCCCTCGACGTCGTCCATCGAGTGCTGCCCGAGCGTCGAGCCGATCGCGCCCGGCCCGCCGTGCAGCTCGTAGGCCCGCCACGCGGCCTCGGTGATGTACTGCGTGTACGAGTTCGACCAGTTGGCGGGGTCGCCCGGGTTGTCGACGAACTTCCCGCGCTTCGACGTCTCGCCGACCGCGAGCGCCGGCCCGTACGCGTACGTCGGGTCGCGGAAGTACTTGAGGTCGTCGACGAACATGCCGACCGTCAGCACGATCGCGTTGTTGTAGCCGAGCACGCCCTCCATCGACGTCGGGAACTGGTAGTCGTTCCCCGGGATGTCCGCGTCGAGGTAGTTGAACCGCATGAGCCACCAGCGGTACAGGAGCGTCTTGTCGATGTTGTCCTCGGGCGTGTCGAGGTACGGGATGTTGTCGGCCCACCACCGGTTGTAGGCGGTGACGTGCGTCGTGAACGCCTCGGCCGGGCTCGCGGCGCGGTAGGCGGCGTACTCGGCGGCCGACGACGGCAGCTCGTCGGTGAGCATGCCGAGCTGGAGCTTGGTCGTCGCGGAGCCGCTCGCGGGGACGGTGAGGTCGCGGACCAGCGCGGCGGCGCCCGGGTCGGCGGTGAACCCGTCGCCCGACAGGCGCGGGTGGATCGTCGTGAGGTTGTTGAACGCGCGCACGGTCCCGACGAGCTCGTCGCCCTCGACCGTGCCCGCCTGCGGTGACGTGGCGGAGAGACGGACGGTCCGTGCGGCGCCCGAGGTGTCGGTGACCTGCACGTTCGCGACCATCACGTCCTGGTCGGTGATGAACTTGGTCTGCGTCAGCCGCAGCCCGCCGCCCGTGAACACCGACTGGAAGTACGACGGCGTCTGCCGCCGCTGCGACGCCTGCTCGGTGAGCGTGACGGCCGTGCCGTCGGCCTGGACGGTGAACGTGAACGCCCCGCCGCCGCCCAGCGACTCCCAGTACGCGACGTCGCCGTCCCACCCGAGCCGCGCCGGCTGGTGCGTCTTCATGAACACGGCGCGCCCGCGCGTGAACGCGACGAGGTTCTCGGTGCCGTCGAACGCGGGGCCCGTGCGGGCGAGGGTGCGGTCGACCCAAAAGTCGTTCCCCGGCGTGCTGCCGGCGCCCGCGGCCACGTCGGCGTCGAACACGCGCTGCAGGTAGGGCGACGGCGCGTAGTCGACGCCGGTGGGCGGGACGGGGGTGTCGGAGCCGCGGAACGTCGGGTACCCGAGGCTGCTCTGCGGGGTCTCGTCGCCGGGGACGGCTGCGGCGGCGACGGGGATCAGCCCGACGGCGACGACGGCGAGTGCGGTCAAGGAGGGAACCACGGCACGCCTGCGTGCCACGCGGGAAGATCTCACGTCCGAAACGCCTCTCTACGTTGAGAATGCGAGGTTCCCGGCGAGCGTGACATGGCACGCCATCGGCCCGCAATGGGTTTCGGTGTTTTCGGGATTTTCGGTGACCTCGGTGCAGTGGCGCCGTCGGGCGACGGTGGGACCGGACGCGAGACGGGTCTTGGCGCGCCAGTGAGGCATGGCTAAGTTAGGCACGCCTCAGTCGCCCCAGCCCCGGAGCCCACCGTGCCCCAGATCGCCGTCACCCACGCCCCGAGCGGCCTCGTGCACGCGTCCGTCGTGCGCGCCGAGCGCGTCACCCCGCACATGGTCCGCGTGACCCTGGGCGGCGAGGACCTGCGCCGGTTCGAGTACCGGGGCTTCGACCAGTGGGTCCGGCTCGCCGTCCCCGTGCGCGACGACACCCGGTTCGACAACATGTCCGACCGGTTCGACACCCGCGCCTACCTGCGCTTCCTCACGCTGCCCAAGGCCACGCGTCCCGTGATCCGCAGCTACACGATCCGCGACCACCGCCCCGACGGCCCCGACGGCACGCCCGAGGTCGACATCGACTTCGTGTGCCACGGACCCGTCGGCGTCGGCGGCCCGTGGGCCGAGGCCGTGCAGCCCGGCATCGACGTGGCGTTCATCGACCAGGGCTGCGGGTGGGTGCACGTGCCCGCCGACCGCGTCCTGCTCGTCGCCGACGAGAGCGGCCTGCCCGCGATCGCCGGCATCCTGCGCGACCTCCCCCGCGACACCGTCGGCGACGCGTTCGTCGAGCTCATCGACGCCGCCGACGCCCAGCCCGTCGACGCCCCCGACGGCGTGACCGTCCACTGGCTCCCCCGTACCGGCGGCGAGCCGGTCGGCGACCTCGCCCTCGCCGCGCTGCGCGCGCTCGCGTGGCCCGGCGGCACCGTCGCCGCCTTCGCCGTCGGCGAGTCGCGGCTCGCGACCGGCACCCGGCGGTTCCTCGTCAACGAGCGCGGCGTCCCCAAGACGCACGTCACGTTCTGCGGCTACTGGAAGGCCGGCACGCGCGCCCCGTCCTGAGCCCGCGCCCGGTCGGGATGCGGGTCGCCCGCCTCGCGACGCCGCCCCGGACACGACC
>NZ_JAAXOY010000100.1 GCF_012396155.1 Cellulomonas septica
AGCCGCTGCTCGGTCTCCGCGGCGCCGGCCTGGAAGGCGAGCCGGTCGCGGGCGGCGCTGCCCGAGAGGCCGAGGTCGCGCTTCATGGCGTCGAGCACGCCGTTCGCGACCTTGGGCGCGGTGACGGGTGCGGGGGCGCCGACGTCGGGGTCGCTGGTGGCGGCCTGGGCGACGGCGGGGGCGAGCACCAGGGTGGTGGCGAGCCCGAGGGTGGCGAGGGTCTTCGAGTGCATGCGTCTCATGTCACAGCTCCGGTGAATAGGCGGATGACTGATGTCATTGGCATTGCGACTCGGATGCTACCCGTGGGTATCGAAAGAGTGAAACCCCTCGGGCGGGCGCGATCCGGCGGTCCGCGGGCACCCGGGCGAACGCCCAGGTCAGGGCCGATCGACCGTACGGGTCGCGGAACACCCGGGCCGGACGGGGGCGGTGGTCCGAGAGTCAGGCGTCCGATGACGGGGCGGCGTCCGCCTGTCGTGACGTCATGCGCCGACGTCGAAGAAGCACGCCCGCGCCCACGGTCGAAGAAGCACGCCCGCGCCCACGAGCGTCAGGGCGACCGCGACCACGGTCGCGATCCCCTGCGGCTGGAAGAGGACGAGGTCCGTGGCGGAAGCGCGTGCCGCGTCGCGGGTCGCCCTCCCGGGCGTGACGAAGGGCCCGCACCCCTCCTCAGGTGCGGGCCCTCCGTGTCCGGCGGCGCGGGGCGGGCGCTGCGGATCGCCCGCCCCGCGACCACATCAGCCGCCGAACCAGCCGATCAGCCACCTCCACGAGGCTGCCGGCCCGTTGTCGAACCAGTCGTGCACGTCGTCCCACCAGTGGTGCGACGGGCCGTGCGCGTGGCCCGAGTCCTTCTCGACGAGCACCGCGACGGTCCGGGCGGGCACGGTCACCGTGCCGGTCGCCTTGTCCCAGGTGGTGCCCTTGACGACCGGGTCGCTGCCGCGGGCCTGGATCGTCGACAGCGTGTAGCGGTCACCCGCGAGCGCCGTGATCGTCTGCGTCGTCGCTTCGTCGGAGGCGTTGACGACGACGAGGAGCCCGTCGAGCTTCTTGTCCACGTCCTTGTCCCAGCGCCGCGTGTCGCGGTCCCAGCCGCCCTGGTCGGCGACGTGCATGACGACGACGCCGGGGGTGGCCTGCGGGCCGGAGTTCGGGAACGTCACCTTCTGCTCGATGAGGTCCGCCGACCCGAGCCGGAACAGCGGGGTCGAGAACCGCAGCCGGAGCAGGTCGTCGGCCGCCGCCGAGGCCGCCTGGATGTCGGCGGGGGTCGGCTTGAGCGCCGGGTCCGCCAGCAGCGGCTGCTGGAAGGGCCACTTCGCCTCGTTGTCAGGTCGCGGCGGCAGGCCGCGGCCGAACCCGTTGTCCTGCTTCGACGGGTCGAACAGGTTGAACCAGTCGCCCGAGTCGTAGGAGTTCCGGTCGAGCGACTTGCTGCGCAGCAGGTCGGCGCCCGCGTGCCAGAAGCTCGGCGTCTGGGCCAGCGCGGTGGTCGACAGCGACACGGTGTTCATGCGGACGCGGTCGGCCATGGTCGTGGCCTGCGGGAGCTTGTACGTCAGCGCGTCGAACAGCGTCTCGTTGTCGTGCGCGTCGACGTACGTGACGACCTCCTCGGGCGAGTCCGCGTAGCCCGCGGGCTGGCCGTTGTAGTCGAGCTCGTCGCCCCGCTTGACCGTGCCGTCCGACGCGAGCAGCCGGTACTCGCGCAGGTTGCCGGCCATGCCGAGCCGCACCAGGTCGGCCGCGTGCTGGACGCGGGCCAGCTGGTCCGCCTCCGAGCCGTTGGCCGCGTCGCCGTTCGGGTCGGTGAACGCCCCGGAGCCGAAGCCCTGGATGCGCGGGTTCTCGTCGAACGGGCCGCCGCCGCGGACGGCGTCGCGGAGCCGGTCGGAGAACGTGCCGATGCCCGTGCCGCCGAGCTGCCCCTGCGTGGCCTGGTAGAAGAGACGGTTGTCGGCGACCTCGCCGAAGTTCCAGCCCTCGCCGTACAGGTACACCTTGCGGCCGTCGACGCCGTCCTTCTTCGGCGTGAGGTCGTCGAGCGCGTCGCGGACCGCCTCCATCGTGGCGCGCGAGTGGTGGCCCATGAGGTCGAACCGGAACCCGTCGACCTTGTAGTCGCGCGCCCAGGTGACGACCGAGTCGACCATCATCTTCTCGGCCATGCGGTGCTCGGTCGCGACGTTCTGGCAGCACGTCGACGTCTCGACCGCACCGGTCGCGTTCAGCCGGTGGTAGTAGCCGGGGACGACGCGGTCGAGGATCGACTTCGGGTCCTGACCGCTGGCCGCGGTGTGGTTGAACACCTGGTCGAGCACGACCTGCAGGCCGTCGGCGTGCAGCGCCCCGACCATCGTGCGGAACTCCGCGACGCGCGCTCCCCCGTCGGCGTCGACCGCGTACGAGCCCTCGGGCGTCGTCCAGTGCAGCGGGTCGTAGCCCCAGTTGAAGCCGTCCTGCGCGGCCACCGCGGTGACGCACGCCTGCTGCTCGGGCGAGTCCGGCGGGAACGACGCGAGGTCGCACTGCGGCACGGTCTGGTCGGCACGGGCCTCGGGGATCGTCGCGATGTCGAACGTCGGCAGCAGGTGCACCGTCGTCAGCCCCGCGTCCGCGAGCTCACGCAGGTGCTGGCGCCCGGCGCCCGCACCGGCGAACGCGAGGTACGTCCCCCGCTGCGCCTCGGGCACCGTCGGGTCGCTGATCGAGAAGTCGCGCACGTGCAGCTCGTAGATCGTCTGGTCGACGGGCCGCACGACCGGCTGCTTCGTCTTCTCCCACTGCTTCGGGCGGTACTGCTTGTCCGCCAGGTCGACCAGCACCGAGTGCGTGCTGTTCAGGGTGAGCGCGACCGAGTACGGGTCGGTCACGCGGTTGACCTCGACGGCGTCCGTCGTCGGGGCGTAGACCGTGACCTCCCACAGGTACGCGGCGCCCGCCCACTTCTTCGCTCCCTCGACCGTCCAGGAGCCGTCCTTCTGGCGCTTCGCGTCGACGGTCTGCGGCTCACCGCTCGTGTCGACCCCGCCGGACTTCCCCGCCGGCCAGAGCAGCAGGTTGACGTCCTGGGCCGTCGGGGCCCAGAGCGCGAGCGTCGGGACGCCCTTGCGCCACGTCGTGCCGAGCGCGCGGTCGTCCGCCTGGTCGGCGTACAGGTCGTCGAGCACGCCGGGGATCTGCACGCCGGTCGCCGCCTGGAGGGCGCCGTCGGCGGCCTCCTGCGTGACGAGCAGCTCGCCACGCAGCAGCTCACGGGCCTCGTCGGCGGACGCGTCGACCTGCAGGGCGAGATAGCCCTCGAGCGCCGGGAAGCGCTCGAGCTGCGCGTCGCTGAGCCCGTCGGCGTCGTACGTGAGGTCCACCGTGGTCGCCGCGCCGGACACGGACCCGTCGGTCACGCCGAGCGAGCCGTCCGGTGCGCCGTGCAGGTGCCACGTCGAGGCGGCCGGGTCGGTGGCCCACTCGGCCGGCCACGCGATCGTCTCCGCGTCGATCCACTGCGCCCGCTCCTCGCCCGTGCCGGGCAGCCCGGGGTCGGCAGCCTCGATGGTGAGGACGTGCGTCGCGAGGACGTACGAGAACGTCACGGGCTTGCCGTCGGCGACCGTGAACGGGATGTTCGCGCCGCCCGGGGCGCCGCCCGCGCCGTAGTTCTCGGTCCACGACAGGCCGTGCGCGACCTTGGCCTCGTACGAGCCCGCGGGGATCACGTCCGTCGTGAAGGTGTAGGTGCCGTCACCGTCCGGGTCCTGCAGCCACGTCCTCAGGCAGTCGGGCGACCAGTCGGCCGCGCAACCCACCTCGGAGTTGTGCGAGCCCGGGACCGTGAGGATCGGGCCCTGCGCCGTCGACGTGAACCAGTGCGTGACCGGGTCGTAGTAGAAGGTCACCGGGCCGGCCGCGGCCAGCGTGTAGGTGACGTTCGCGCCGCCGGGCGCGCCGCCCGCGCCGTAGTTCTCCGTCCACGTGCCGCCGATCGCGACCTTGTACTCGTACGTGCCGGCGGGCAGCGTGAAGGTGCCCGCGTAGACGCCGTCGGCCCGGTACGTCAGCCGCGCCGTCTCGCACGCGGGGGCCCAGTCGCCCGCGCAGCCCATCTCGCTGTTGTGGCTGCCGGGCACGGAGACCACGAGGTCACCCGGGTCCGGGCCCTCGTCCACGTCGCCGTCGACGCGGATGCCGACGCTGCCGAACGAGGAGGCCGCCGACCGGTGACCGGCCGCGTCGACCGTGACCGCGCGGTACTCGACGAGCGTGCCGCGGGCCAGGCCCGTGACGTCGTGGTAGACCCGCGGGCTGGTCGTCTCGGACGTGCCGAGCGACGTCCACCCGTCGTCACCCACCACGCGGTAGGCGAACGACGTCTGGCTCCACACGTCGTCCGCGACGTCGGCCCCCACGGGAGCGACGCCGCTCACGGCCCCGCCCGCGCCGGGCACGTCGAGCGTGATCGGGCCGGCCGTCGCCGGGGCGCCGACCGTCGTGCCCGCCCGCAGGACGACCGCCGACAGCGCGGGGATCGTCAGCGACACCGTGCCGTCCGCCGCCGCGGTGACGGTGCCGGTCGTGCCGTACAGCCCGGTGAACGTCGCGCCCGGGGTGAGCGTGTCGACCGTGACCGTCGCAGGGGCGGCGCCGTTGTTCAGCGCGACGAGGTGCTCGACCTTCTCCGACGCGTCGACGCGCGAGAACGCGTAGACGGCGCCGTCGGAGTAGCGCTCGATCTGCGCGCCGGTGCGCAGCGCGGGCGTCTCGGCCCGCAGCGCCGCGAGGTCGGCGATCGTCCGGTACAGCACCGTGTCGGTGTCGTAGCGGTCGACCGAGCCCGCCGTCGTGCCGTCGAGGAGTGCCTGGTCCGCGTACTCGTCGACCTGCGTCGCGAACAGCGACTGGCGCGCGTCCTTGTCGGTGCCGTCCAGCGAGCCGTCGCCGACGAACCCCTGCTCGTCGCCGTAGTAGACGACCGGCTGGCCGCGCGTCAGGTACATGAGCGCGTGCGCGAGCTGCGATCGCGCCTGCGGGTCGGTGGCGTCCTTCACGAAGTGCCCGATGCGGCCCATGTCGTGGTTGCCGAGGAACGTGGGCAGCGCCTGCGCGTTCGACGTCGGGGTCGTGTAGTAGTCGTCGCCCGCGAACAGCGTCGAGAGCGCCTCGGCCGACGACGAGCCGCCCGCGTACCCCGCGGCGGCCGACTGGAACGTGAAGTCGAGGACCGCGTTCATGTCCGTCCGGCGCATGTACGGCGACAGCTTCGCCGGGTCGGCGTCGTACACCTCGCCGAACATGAAGAAGTCCGGGTTGCCGACCGACGCGGCGTGCTCGCCGATCGCGGTGGCCCACTGCTGCCAGAACTCGAAGTTCACGTGCTTGGCGGTGTCGATGCGGAAGCCGTCGATGCCGAGGTCCACCCACGCCTCGTAGACGTCCTCGAAGCCCTGCACGACGCGCGGGTCCTCGGTCATGAGGTCGTCGAGGCCGGAGAAGTCGCCGTACGTGACGGACTCGCCGGTCCAGGTCGAGTTGCCGCGGTTGTGGTAGACCGTCGGGTCGTTGAGCCAGGCCGGGACCTTGACGTCGGCGTCGGCCGGGTCGATCACGGGCGTGTACGGGAACGACGTCGCTGGGTCGAGCGTCGGGAAGTCGTCGGTGCCCGCGTAGTCGGCCGGGTCGAACTCCGTGCCGTCCGCCGCGCGGTACGGGACGTCGTCCTGCTCGACGTAGTCGTACGTCCCCTCGGCGTAGTCGATGACGTCCGCGGTGTGGTTCGTGATGATGTCGAAGTAGACGTCGATCCCGCGCGCGTGCGCGTCGTCGATGAGTGCCTCGAGCTCGGCGTTGGTGCCGAGGTGCGGGTCGATCTGCGTGAAGTCCGTGATCCAGTACCCGTGGTACCCGGCCGACGCGTCGGCGCCCGTGCCCTGCACGGGGTTGTTCTTGAACGACGGGGTCAGCCAGATCGCCGTCGTCCCGAGCCCGGCGATGTAGTCGAGCCGCTCGCGCAGGCCCGCGAGGTCGCCGCCCTGGTAGAAGCCCTTGTCCGTCGTGTCGAGGCCCGTGACCAGCCGGTCGCCCGTGAGGCCGCCCGTGTCGTTCGACGGGTCCGCGTTCGCGAACCGGTCCGTCATGACGAAGTAGAAGCTCTTGCCGGCACCCGGGTCGCGCACGGGCTCGGCGACGAGGGCCGCGTCCTCGTCCGTGTAGCCGCCGGCCAGGCCCAGGGGCGTGACCGACGTGCGGTGCGTCGCGTCGTCGTACGTCACGCGCAGCGTCGTCGCGCCCGCGAGGACGAGCGGGCTGTTGTCGCCGGAGCCGTCGACGCCGTACGACTCGTCCCACGCGTCGTCGAGCGCGACCTTGTACTCCCACGTGCCCGCGGGGACCTCGAAGTCGGCGGTGAACGTGCCGTCGCCGACGGGGGTCAGCTCGGTCGCGTCGCAGGCGGGCTGCCAGTCGTCCGTGCAGCCCAGCTCGGACTGCAGGCTGCCGACGAGGGCCGCGCTGGTCGCGGTGGCGGTGGCGGGCGCGGCCGCGGCGAGCGCGGCGGAGCCGACGAGACCCGTCGCGACGGCGAGGGCGGTGGCGCCCGCGACCGTGCGGCGGGCGGAGGTGGTGCGGCGTCTCGGAGGGGCAGAGGGGCGGCGCGACATGGCGACTCCTTCGTCGGCCCGGCACGGCGGTGTGGCGGGACGTCGCGACCGTACATTCTTGCTGCAACTTGCAGCAAGGGTTTCGGGCCAATCGGTCCAGCGGACACGGACCGGACACCCCCGGACGCGCTCCAGTTCAGCACGTCGCCCTCGGCGGCGCGCGCCCAGGCGTCCCGCGACTCCTCGGCCGGACCCGCCGACCGCGGACGCACGCGACCCGCGCCGGTCCCGAGGTTCCGGACCGGCGCGGGTCGTGGTGGGCGTCGACGCGGCGTCGCCTCAGCCCGTCGGGCGGTGCGACCTCCGCTCAGGCACCGTCCCAGTCACCCACGACGGGGACCTGGGAGGCGTCGCCGTACACGAACTTGCGCTCGGGAGCGGAGCCGTCGTTCTGGTCGTTGAGGTGCCACACCGAACCCTCACGGACACCCACGGTGTCGATGCCGTCCCCGTTCCAGTCACCGACCACCGGGACGTGGGACGCCTCGCCGTAGACGAACTTGTACTCCGGCGCCGACCCGTCGTTCTGGTCGTTGAGCTGCCAGACGGAGCCGTCACGCACACCGACGGTGTCGACGCCGTCACCGTTCCAGTCCCCGACCACGGGGCGGTGCGACGCCTCCCCGTACACGAACTTGCGCTCGGGAGCGGACCCGTCGTTCTGGTCGTTGAGGTGCCAGACGGACCCGTCTCGCACACCCACCGTGTCGACGCCGTCGCCGTTCCAGTCACCGACGACCGGGACGTGGTGCGCCTCGCCGTAGTTGAAGACGCGCTCGGGTGCGGACGCGTCGTTCTGGTCGTTGAGGTACCAGACGCCGGCACGCCACACGCCGACTGTGTCGACGCCGTCACCGTTCCAGTCGCCCACGACGACCGTGTCTCCCGGGTTGCCGTACCCGAACTTGCGCTCCGGCGCCGACCCGTCGTTCTGGTCGTTGAGGTGCCAGACGTTGGCTTCACGCACGCCGACCGTCTCGGTGCCGGACGACGTCGAGGGCGCGTACCGGGAGATCCAGGGGCGGAGGTCGTCGACGCGCGTCTCGGTCGCCCCCTGGAGCGTGGTGGCCGCACCGAGGCAGCCGCCCTGGTACGCGGTGTGGTGGATCGCGACCAGCTCGAGCCCGCCCGAGCTCGCCCGCAGGGCCGGACCGCCCGCGTCACCCTTGCAGATCGTCGCGCCGGCGCCGGAGGCCTGGATGTCGATCGTGCCCGCGCCCACCGCCGTCACCGTGTACGTCGCCGCGTGCGCGGTGTCCGGCACCAGCGACGTCGCGGTGCGGCCGAACCCCGTCACCGTGAGCTCCTGCCCGGCGACCGGCGCGGACGCGGCCAGCCGGACGGGCGCGACGCCGTCGACGGGCGACGACAACCGG
>NZ_JAAXOY010000101.1 GCF_012396155.1 Cellulomonas septica
CTCGACCGGCGCGCCCGCACGCACGGCACCCGCCTGCGCGTGCTCGTCGGCCCGGACAGCGCGCTGCTGCTCGCCGCGGGGCACGGGCTCGAGGTCGCGGTCGTCGACCCGGCCGGCACGGTCGGTGCGTTGAGCTGATCGGTGCGACCCTGGGTCCATGACGGACCCGTCGCGGCCCCCGCCCGCCGTCGAGGCGACCCTGCAGGCCTTCGACGGCCTGCCCATGGCGGTCGCCGCGATCCGTGCGGACGGTGTCGTCGTCGCCGCCAACCGTGCCGCGCAGGAGCTCGGCATCGGGCAGGTGGTCGGGCGACAGGCCGCGGACACCCTCACGGACGTCGTCGGTCGCCGCATGATGCCGCGGCTCGAGCTCGCGCTGCAGAGCCGACGCGGGTTGGCGCCCGAGGAGGTGCTGCTCGAGGTCGGCGACGACCACCGGGACGTCTGGGTACGCCTGTCCCTCGCGCCGTGGCTCGACGACGCGGGCGAGTACCAGGGCATGATCGTCACCGCCGAGGACGTGACCGAGGCCGTCGAGCAACGGCTCGCCGAGGAGGCCCGCGTCGCGGGCGTCGAGGAGCGGTACGAGGTCGCGCGCGACGTCATCATCGCGCTGCAGGGGGCGCTCCTGCCGTCGTCCGTGCCCATCCTGCCGTGCGTCGACGTCGCCGCGACCTACCTGGTCGCCGGCCGCGAGCAGGCGGCGGGCGGCGACTGGTTCGACGCCGCGGTCGCTCCCGACGGGCGCGTGGCCCTCACCGTCGGCGACGTGGTGGGGCACGGTGTCGCGGCGTCGGCCGCCATGAGCCAGATGCGCGCGATCCTCGCGTCCCGGCTGCTCGACGGCGTCCCGGTCCGTGCCGCGCTCGCCTCGCTCGACCGGTACGCCCGCGTCGCGACCGACGCGTTCGCGACATCCGTGTGCGTCGTGCTGCTCGACCCCGAGACCGGCGTGCTCGAGTACGCCACCCGCGGGCACCCCGCGCCCCTCGTCGTCGGGCCCGCGAGCTCGCGCTGGCTCCCGTCCACCGGTGGGGGGCCCCTCGGCATCGACGACGACGCGGACGTCGGCACGGACCGGCTCGCGGAGGACGAGGCGCTGCTGCTCTTCACCGACGGGCTCGTCGAGGTCGTCGGCCGACCGCTCGACGAGCGGATGCAGCAGGTCGTCTCCGCCGCCGAGCACGCCGTCCGCGGCGCCGTCATCGGCCGCTACGCGGGCAGGACGGTCGCCGAGCGGCTCTGCCTGCACGTGCCGTGGGCGCTCGACGAGGGATTCGTCGACGACGTCACGGTCCTCGCGGTCGCCCGCCGCACCGCGCCGGCCGACCTCGCACTCGACCTGCCCGCCGACGCCGAGCGGCTCGCCGACGTGCGCAGCAAGGTGGACGCCTGGGCACGCACCGTCGGGCTCGAGGCGCGGGAGCGCGCCGCGCTGGTGCTCGCCGCGAGCGAGGCCGCGACCAACAGCATCGAGCACGCCTACGCGGGCGTGCCGGCCGGCCGCATCCGGGTGGACGCGCGTCTGCGCCGCACCACGGTCACGCTCGGCGTCGAGGACGACGGTCTGTGGCGCCCGCCTGCGCCCGACCCGGGCGACCGGGGCCGCGGCCTCAGCATGGTCGCGTCGAGCGGCGCCCGGCTCGCGGTCGACACGGGGGAGTCCGGGACGCGCGTCGAGTTCGAGCTCGACGCCCGGCGGCGAGCCCCCGTCGGGTCACCCGTCGTCGGCCCCACCGCCGTCCTCACGGGTGGTCCGGAGGTCGCGGTCGGGGACGACGGCGTCATCCGCGTCGGGGGCGTGCTGGACACCGAGTCGGCCGCCGCGCTCGTCGACGCGGAGGTCCGGTCGCGCTCACGCGGCGGGATCGTGCCCGTGACCGTCGAGATCGCACCCACGGCGTTCCTCGGCAGCGCCGCGGTGCGGGCGATCGAACGCTACGTCCGGGGCGCCGACCCGGCCGCGAGGCACGTCGAGGTCGTGGTGCACGGCGGGAGCGCCGCGGCGCAGACGCTCGCGGTCGTGGGGACGCCCGTCGTCACCCGGTGAGGTCGTGCGTCAGTCGTTCAGCCAGCGGATGACGACCTGGCCGAACGTCGACACGACGGCCAGCTGCGAGCTGCTGCGGCAGCTCTCGCACGTCACGGTGTGGTTGGTCCACGACACGTTCGGGTCCGTGTCCGTCGACGTGACGGCGATCGACGGCGACGTGCAGCGGGGACACCGCAGACGCGCCTGCTCGTCGATGACGGGGGTCGCGCCCGGCATCGTCGCCGGTGATGAGTGGCTCACGGGTCCTCCGGTGGTGCGTGGTGCGAAGACATGCACCTCCCAGAAAACCACGACAACCGGCGATCCGCGGAATTCGTCCGGTCCTCGGCCTCCCGGCGGCACCCTCGACAGGGCTGGTCGCCGACCCGGCACGCGAGTACCGTCCAGCGCATCGGCTCCGGGGGACGAGGGGGTCAGACATGTCCGACGACGGGCACCCGAGCGCCGCGACCACGCGTGAGGTCGTGCAGCGTTATCTCGACTCCGACCACGGCGACACGAGCGCGATGGCGCCCGACGTGGTCTTCCGCCTGATGGCCACGGGCGACGAGTACCGCACGCCCGCGGGGGTGCAGGGGCTGCTCGAGTACTTCTACCACCAGGCGTTCGACGCCACGGCCGAGCGGACCCGTCTCGTCGTGGACGCGGGCACGGCCGTGTTCGAGGGCTTCGTCGTGGGCCGGCACACCGGCGAGTTCGCCGGCGTCGCGGCGACGGGCAAGCAGGTGCGGATCCCCCTCGCGGTCGTCTACGACGTCCGGGACGACGCGATCGTCGAGGGACGGGTCTACGTCGAGATCCCCGCCTTCCTCGCCCAGGTGGGCGCCGGCGCGTAGGTCGTGCCGCCGCGGTCGAGCGGCGAGCGCACGGAGGACCGGGTACGCCCGGGACCAGCGGGGGGCGACGGCGTCCGCGTGCGTGACGGTGACGCGGCGCGGAACCTCCCGGTCGACCACGACGAACGGAGGACCCCATGAACGGCAAGAAGTCGACCGTCGCCGCCCTTGCCACCGTGCTGCTGTGCGGCGTCTACGTCTCGTCCGCGAGCGCGACCCCGCCCTCGGTCCCGCCGCCCACCGCGAGCGGCACGTCGACCGGCGTGCTCGACGGGACCGAGCGGCACCTGTTCGTCGCCGCGCAGGACCGCGTCGCGCTGACGGCGGCGGTGCCGACGACGGTGTCGACGTTCGACCTCACCTACCAGCCCGGTCAGTTCTCGGGGTGGCACTCGCACCCGGGCATCGTCGTGGCCGTGGTCACGTCGGGGACGGTGGAGCGTCAGACGGTGACGAAGCGGGGACGGTGCGTGACGGAGGAGTTCGGCGTCGGCCAGTCGTTCACCGAGGTCGGGCCGCACGTCGTCCGCAACGCCGGGGACGTGCCCGCGGTCCTGTCGATCACACGGATCTACCCGACGTCCGCGACGCAGGGACGCATCGACGAACCCGCCCCCGCGTGCAGCTGAGCTCCAGGCTGCTGCGAGTCCGGGTGCGGGCGGCGAAACGATTCCGACGAAATGTGAGCGATAACATCCAGCCGTCGCGCGGGGCGAGGACGCCCTGAGCCGGACATCCCGGCGCGCGACGAGGGCGACGACCGCGAGCCGGGCACCCGGCGGGGACCGGCCTCCCGCCCGAGGACCGACCGCACGCCCGACGTGGCGCACCTCGTCCACGCCGCCGCCGGCCGGCGACGGACGCAGCGGCGCCGACCGGCGCCGGTCCGCGACAGCTCACCGCTCGTGACACCCGAGGAGCCATGTTGAAGCAGCCATCAGCACGCCCGCACCGGAGGCGGCTCCGGTCGGCGATCGCGTCGCTCGCCGCGGCGGTCTGCGCCGTCACCCTGCTCGCTGCCCCGGCGCAGGCGGACAACCCGATCGTCCAGCACCTCTACACCGCCGATCCTGCGCCCCTGGTGCACGACGGGCGCGTCTACCTCTACACCGGGCACGACGAGGACGGCTCGTCCTCCTTCACGATGCGCGACTGGCGCGTCTTCTCGTCGACCGACATGGTCAACTGGACGGACCACGGCTCGCCGATGTCGCTCGCGACGTTCGCCTGGGCGGACGCCGACGCGTGGGCCGGTCAGGTCGTCGAGCGCAACGGGAAGTTCTACTGGTACGTGCCCGTCCGGCAGCGATCCACGGGGCAGCGCGTCATCGGGGTCGGCGTCGCCGACAGCCCGACCGGGCCGTTCCGCGACGCGATCGGCCGCCCCCTCGTCGGGAACGGCGAGATCGACCCGACCGTGCTGATCGACGACGGGGGCCAGGCGTACCTCTACTGGGGCAACCCCCGCCTCTGGTACGTCCGGCTCAACGCGGACATGATCTCGTACTCCGGCAGCCCGACCCAGATCCCGCTCACCACCGCAGGCTTCGGCACCCGGACGGGCGACCCGAACCGGCCGACCCTCTACGAGGAGGGGCCGTGGGTCTACAAGCGCGGCGGCACCTACTACAACGTGTTCGCGGCCCGCTGCTGCTCGGAGTTCATCGGCTACTCGACCGCGCCCGGGCCGACCGGGCCGTGGACCTACCGCGGGACCGTCATGCCGACGCAGGGCAGCAGCTTCACGAACCACCCCGGCATCATCGACTTCGCCGGCGGCTCGTACTTCTTCTACCACAACGGTGCACTGCCGGGCGGTGGCGGCTACACCCGCTCGGTCGCGGTCGAGAAGTTCACCTACGGCGCCGACGGCAGCATCCCGACGATCACGATGACGACCACGGGTGCGCCGCAGGTCGGCACCCTCGACCCGTACGTGCGGCAGGAGGCCGAGACGATCGCCTGGGGGTCCGGGATCGAGACCGAACCCTCGAGCGAGGGCGGGATGAACGTCGGCTGGATCGAGAACGGCGACTACGTCGAGGTCAAGGGCGTCGCGTTCGGCACGGGCGCGACCTCCTTCTCCGCGCGCGTCGCGTCCGCCACGAGCGGCGGGCGCATCGAGGTGCGGCTCGACGGCACGGGCGGACCGGTCGTCGCGACCTGCACGGTCGGCGGCACCGGCGGGTGGCAGAGCTGGACGACCGCCTCCTGCCCCGTCACCGGCGCCACCGGGACGCACGACCTGTACCTGCGGTTCGCCGGCGGCAGCGGCAACCTGTTCAACGTCGACTGGTGGCAGTTCGTCCGAGGCACGACCACGACGCCGGCGTACCGGGTGACGAACCGCCACAGCGGGCAGGTGATCGACGTGCAGCAGGGCAGCGTCGCCGACCTGGCGGTCGTGGGTCAGTGGCCCAGCACCGGCTCGGCGTGGCAGCAGTGGCGTTTCGTCGACGCCGGCAGCGGCGACGTGCGGCTGCAGAGCGTCAACAGCGGCAAGTGCCTCGACGTGAGCGGCGCGTCGACGGCCGACGGCGCGGCGGTCATCCAGTACACGTGCCACGACCGGCCCAACCAGGTCTTCACCTGGCGCTCGACCGGCGACGGCTACCAGCAGCTCGTGAACGTCAACAGCGGCAAGTGCCTCGGCGTGGTCAGCGGCTCCACGACCGCGGGCGCCGCGCTGGAGCAGCGGACGTGCAGCTCCGCGACGAGCATGCAGTGGTCACGGTCCTGAGCCATCGCACCGACCGTGTCGCAGAGGCACGGCACCCCCGCCGCCACGCGGGCGACGGGGGTGCCGGTACTGCGAGTCACCGGCCCCTGGGAGCAGCCAGGGGCCGGGACGATCACACGTCGAAGTAGAGCTCGAACTCGTGCGGGTGCGGCCGCAGACGGATCGGGTCCACCTCGGCGGAGCGCTTGTAGTCGATCCACGTCGAGATGAGGTCCGGCGTGAAGACGTTGCCGGCGGTCAGCCAGTCGTGGTCGGCCTCGAGGTTGTCGAGCACCTCGCCGAGCGAGCCCGGGACCTGCTGGATGAGGGCGTGCTCCTCGGGGGGCAGCTCGTAGAGGTCCTTGTCGACCGGCTCCGGCGGCTCGATGCGGTTCTGGATGCCGTCAAGGCCCGCCATGAGCATGGCCGCGAACGCGAGGTACGGGTTCGACGACGGGTCCGGCACGCGGAACTCGATGCGCTTGGCCTTCGGGTTCGAACCGGTGACCGGGATGCGGATGCACGCGGAGCGGTTGCGGGCCGAGTAGACCAGGTTGACCGGCGCCTCGAAGCCCGGGACCAGGCGGTGGTAGGAGTTCACCGTCGGGTTCGTGAAGGCGAGCAGCGCGGGCGCGTGCTTGAGCAGGCCGCCGATGTACCAGCGCGCGACGTCGGACAGGCCGCCGTAGCCCTTCTCGTCGAAGAACAGCGGCTGGCCGTCCTTCCAGAGGGACTGGTGCACGTGCATGCCCGAACCGTTGTCGCCGAAGAGGGGCTTCGGCATGAAGGTCGCGGTCTTGCCGGCCTCGTGCGCCACGTTCTTCACGACGTACTTGAACAGCTGCACCTTGTCGGCCGACTTGGCGAGCGTGTCGAAGCGGTAGTTGATCTCGGCCTGGCCGGCGGTGCCGACCTCGTGGTGCGCACGCTCGACCTCGAGGCCGAGGGCGTCCAGCTGCAGCGAGATCTTGTCGCGCAGGTCGGCGAAGTGGTCGACCGGCGGGACGGGGAAGTAGCCGCCCTTGTAGGGCGTCTTGTGGCCGAGGTTGCCGCCCTCCTCCTTGCGACCGGTGTTCCAGGCGCCCTCGATCGAGTCGATGTAGTAGAACGACGCGTCCTGGCGGGTCTGGAAGCGCACGTCGTCGAAGACGTAGAACTCGGCCTCGGGGGCGAAGAACGCGGTGTCGGCGATGCCGGTCGACCGCAGGTACGCCTCGGCCTTCGCGGCGACCTGGCGCGGGTCGCGGCTGTAGGGCTCGTCGGTGTACGGGTCGACGATGTGGAAGTTGATGTTCAGCGTCTTCTCGACCCGGAAGGGGTCGATGTAGGCGGTCGTGACGTCGGGGATGAGCTTCATGTCCGACTCGTGGATCGCCTGGAAGCCGCGGATCGACGACCCGTCGAACATCTGGCCCTCGGTGAAGAAGTTCGCGTCCACGGAGGCGGCCGGCACGTTGAAGTGCTGCATGACGCCGGGCAGGTCGCAGAACCGGACGTCGATGAACTTGACGTCCTCGCTCTTGATGAAGGCCAGTACTTCCTCTGGCTTGCTGAACATCCGCTGCTCCTCGGTTGTGTGTCCACCCTGGGGTCGGGCTCCGCCGAGGCTATGGTGAGGGAGTTTCTCTGGGGTGTAGCGGTTGTTTCCGCCGTGTTACGTCGGCGTCCCCCGTGTAACGATCGCGCGAACTCCTGGGCGGACGTCCGGGAGCGGTGGTGGGCGTCACGGCGGGGGCGGCGACCTACCCTGGTCGCGTGACCTCACGCGACGACATGGGTTCCTGGCTCGAGGGCGGCTCCCCGGCCGCGACGACGGCCCGCGGTGCGCGGCTCGGCCTGCCGCCGGACGGGCCGGGGGCGCTCGCGTCGCTCGGGCGGCGCGTCGCCGCGCTCGCCGTCGACTGGACCGTGTGCCTGCTCATCGCGGCGACGTTCTTCCCGGTCGAGCGCACGGGCTTCTACCTGACGCGCGGGGCGCCGACGGCGACGCTCCTGATCTTCCTGCTCGAGAACGTGCTGCTCGTCGGGACCGTGGGCTTCACGCTGGGCCACCGCGTGCTCGGGCTGCGTGTGCGCCGCGCGGCCGTGACGCCGTCCGGTGCGGCGCCGGTGCCGGACACGGGACGCCCGCCCGGGCTGCTCTCGGGGCTCGTGCGCGGCGTGCTGCTGTGCCTCGTGATCCCCGCGGTCGTGTGGGACTCGGACGGTCGCGGCCTGCACGACCGGCTCGCGGGCACCGCGATCGTCCGCCGCTGACGGTCAGGCGGGCGCCTGCCACGTGAGGCTGTAGCGCCAGTACAGGTGCCGCCGCCAGCGAGCCCCCGGCAGGATCCGGCGCGCGGCGTCGCGGACCTCGCCGTACCCCTCGCGCGGGTCGGTGAC
>NZ_JAAXOY010000102.1 GCF_012396155.1 Cellulomonas septica
CTCCAGGCCGTCCGCGGCCGCGTGCGCGAGCGCGACGACCTCGTCGGGCGGCTCCGTCGTCGGCGTGTCCGCGAGGAACTCCGCGAGCCGGTCGCGCAGCTCGGGGCCGCGCAGGACGTCCCAGCCGACCGGCGCGCGTCCCGGGACGCGCTCCGCGACGTCGACCAGGTGCTCCGCGGTGATGACGAGCGACTCGTGCGGCGCGAGCACCTCGAACGCCGTGACCGCGCTGCCCCAGTAGTCCCGGTACTCGTGCCACCACGTGTGCGGCTTCACCTCGAGGCGCGTCTCGACGACCGTCTGCCCGACCTGCGACAGCGGCGTCATGCGCGCCTCGTTGTACGACGCCGCGACCGGCCCGGCGTACCGGAACGTCGACGTGTGGACCACCCGGAGCCGCGCCATCAGAGAGCCTCCCCCACCCACGTCGTCGCGGCACCGGACGGGAAGTAGCGGCCGCGGATCGCGTCCGACGCCGCCGAGCACGCCCGCTGCACCTGCTCCATCTCCTTCGGCAGCGCGTCGAGCACGTCGACCAGCGGCCGGTACTCGAGGTTCGTCCGGACGTACCCGATGTGCCGCCGCGCCTCGTCGACCGTCGCCCGGTCGGTCACCGGCTCGAGCGCCGCGAGGCACTCCTCCGCCTGGTTGAGCGCGAAGACGATGGACCGCGGGAACAGCCGGTCGAGCAGCAGGAACCCGGCCGCGCGCTCGTCGGACGCCGTGCCGCGGTAGGTCCGCAGGAACGCCTCGTGCGCGCCGCAGGAGCGCAGCAGCGTCGTCCAGCTCGGGCCCGCGGACCCCGCGAGCGCGCGCGTCGTGAGCAGCCGGGCTGTCATGTCGGCGCGCTCGATCGACCTCCCGAGCACCATGAACGCCCAGGTCTCGTCGCGCGACGTCGCGGAGTCCATGATCCCGGCGACGACCGCGGCCCTCTCCCGCACCCACGTGAAGTAGTCGTGCGGGCGCGCGGGCCGCATGTGCGACGGCAGCTGGTTCCACGTCGTGTTGAGGCACTCCCACAGCTCGGTCGAGATGATCTCGCGCGCACGTCGGGCGTTCTCCCGGGCGGCGACGAGCGAGCCGGCGATGGCCGACGGCGCGAACCGGTCGTAGGCGAGCACGTCGAGCACGTGCTCGCGGCCGACCTCGACGTGCGGCGGCGGCGCGGTGCGGTCCATGACGGACAGCAGCGACCGGCACGCGAGGTCCTCCTCCGCCCACGGGTCCTCGAGCAGGATCTGCACGTGCACGTCGAGCAGGCGTGCGGTGTCGTCGGCGCGCTCGACGTACCGGCCGATCCAGAACAGCGACTCGGCGATGCGGCTCAGCACGGGGCACCTCCGTCGACGGTCCGCGACTGCTGCTGCTGCATGACCTGCACGCGCACGTCGCTCGGGTTCGCGTCGATCGGCACGGCCGCGTCGAGCGGCACCGGCTGCGGCAGGCCGGACGACGGCTGCGGAGCGCGGCGCGGCACGGCGCCGCCGAGCACCCACGTGTCCTTCGACCCACCGCCCTGCGACGAGTTCACGACGAGCTGCCCCTCGGGCAGCGCGACCCGCGTCAGGCCACCGGGCAGCACCCACACCGCGTCGCCGTCGTTGACCGCGAACGGGCGCAGGTCGGTGTGCCGGGGACGCAGGCCGTCCTCGACGAGCGTCGGGATCGTCGACAGCTGCACGACGGGCTGCGCGATCCACCCGCGCGGGTCCTCGACCAGCCGCGTCCGCAGCTCGGCCAGCTCCGCCCGGCTCGCGGCGGGCCCGACGACGAGCCCCTTGCCGCCCGAGCCCGCGACGGGCTTCACGACGAGCTCGTCGAGCCGGTCGAGCACCTCCTCGAGCGCGCCCGGGTCCTCGAGCCGCCACGTGTCGACGTTCGGCAGCACGGGCTCCTCGCCCAGGTAGTAGCGGATGAGGTCGGGCACGTAGGTGTAGACGAGCTTGTCGTCGGCGACGCCGTTGCCGACCGCGTTCGCGAGCGTGACCGTGCCGTTGCGCGCGCACGTCATGAGGCCCGGGCTGCCGAGCAGCGAGTCCGACCGGAACGACACCGGGTCGAGGAACTCGTCGTCGACCCGTCGGTAGATGACGTCGACGCGGCGGCGCCCCTGCGTCGTCCGCATCCAGACGCGACCGGCCGCACAGAACAGGTCGCGCCCCTCGACGAGCTCGACCCCCATGGTCCGCGCGAGCAGCGCGTGCTCGAAGTACGCGGAGTTGAAGACACCGGGCGTCAGGACGACGACGGTCGGGTCGTCGACACCCGCGGGCGCCGCCGCCGTGAGCGCCGCGAGCAGCCGCCGCGGGTAGTCGACGACCGGGCGGATCCGCAGCGCCGCGAACAGCTCGGGGAACGTCTGCGCCATCGCGCGCCGGTTCGACAGCACGTAGCTCACGCCGCTCGGCACGCGGACGTTGTCCTCGAGCACCCGCCAGTCGCCCTGCCCGTCGCGGACGAGGTCGATGCCCGAGACGTGCACGCGCACGCCGTTGGGCGGCTGGATCCCCCGCGCCGCGCGGTGGAAGTGCTCGGACGACACGACGACCGACCGCGGCACGACGCCGTCGGCGATGGCGCGCTGCGGCCCGTAGACGTCGGCGAGGAACGCCTCGAGCGCCCGCACGCGCTGCGCGACGCCCGGCGCGACGTGCTCCCACTCCTCGCCCGCGACGACCCGCGGGACGACGTCGAGCGGGAAGGGCCGCTCCTCGCCCGCGAAGTCGAAGGTCACGCCCTGCGCCAGGTACGACCGCGCGAGCGTGTCCGCGCGTCCGCGCAGCTCACCGGCCGAGAGCTGGGCGAGCGCCGCGTGCAGGTGCCGGTACGCCGCGCGGGAGCCGCCGGTCTCGGGGTCGATCATCTCGTCCCAGGCCGCCCCCGTCGGGTAGTCGTCGAAGAGGTCCGCCATGGGCGCGACAGTAGCCCTCCCGTGTCAACGTCGCGTTACGTGCGACCGGCGCCCCCGCGCCCCCGGACGACCGGCCGACGAGCCGGTACCGTCGGGCCCGTGACGACCTCCCGCCGCCTCGGGTCCGCCCTCCGCCGGCTCGGTGCGCTGCTCCCCGGCCGAGGCCGCACGAGCGTCCCGCGCTCCCCGGGCGGGGTCGTCGGCGACGCGCGGCCGACCACGCGGGGGCGGTCCCGTCCGGCTCCCGCGCCCTCCGGGCCGCGCGTCGAGTACACGCCCCGGCTGGACGGCGAGCCCGACCCCGGCGAGGTCGTCTGGGCGTGGGTGCCGTACGAGGAGGACCCCGCACGCGGAAAGGACCGACCGGTGCTCCTGATCGGGCGCGACGGCACCACGCTGCTCGGGCTCACCATGACGAGCAAGGACCACGACCGCGACGCGGCCGACGAGGCACGCTGGGGACGGGTCTGGATGGACGTCGGCACCGGCGCGTGGGACGCGCAGCACCGGCCCAGCGAGGTGCGGCTCGACCGCGTGATCCGCCTCGAGCGGTCGGCGGTGCGCCGTGAGGGCGCGGTCCTCGACCGGGCCGTCTTCGACGCGGTGACCCGGGCCGCCGCCGAGGTCCGCCGGTCGCGCTGACGCGGATCTGGGGGGTCCCGGGTGACCTGCTAAGATTGTGAGTTGCGTGTCCGCCCGGGTCGGCGGGCACAAGCCCAGCTCCTCTCCGCGGGTGTCCCCACGCCCCAGTCCCGGAGCTGTGCGCGCCCTCTACGACCTGTCAGATCGCTTCGGCGAACACACCAGAGAGTTCTCACGTGGCCAACATCAAGTCCCAGATCAAGCGCATCAAGACGAACGAGAAGGCCCGCCTGCGCAACAAGGCGGTCAAGTCCGAGCTCAAGACGCACGTGCGTCGCGTCCGCGAGGCCGTCGCCGGTGGCGACAAGGAGGCCGCGTCGACCGCGCTCGCCGCCGCCTCGCGCAAGCTCGACAAGGCCGTCTCGAAGGGCGTCATCCACGCCAACCAGGCCGCCAACAAGAAGTCGGCGCTCGCCAAGACCGTCGCCGCGCTCTGAGGCACCTCGCGGGGGCACCTGCCCTCGCACCACGACAGGCGTCACCCTCGGGTGGCGCCTTCGTCGTCTCCGGGAACCGTCGGACGCGTCACCCGCGGGTGGCGCCCTCGTCGTCCCCGACGAGCGGCGGCCGCGCCCGGTGCCGCACGCGCCCGTCGCCACCGCCCGCCCGATCGCCGGCGGGCATAAGTGAAGGCGTCACCCCCCCTGCGGGGTGACGCCTTCACCTGTCTCCGGCATCCGTCAGGTCAGCGACCAGGTCTCCCAGCTGCTGAGAGGGACGGAGGGCCGGAAGCCTGCCTCGCGCAGCGCGCGGTCGAACGCCTGGGCGGCTGCCGCGGCGTCGCCCTGACGCAGGAAGCGGTCGCCGAGGTCGCGCCACGCCGCCGCGGACTGCCGCGACGCCTGCATCATGCCGAGCATGTCCGCGGCCCACCGGTACGCCTTCGCGGCCCCGTCGTTGTCGCCGCGCGCGTAGAGCACGTCGCCGTACGACAGCTGGGCGATGGCGGTCTCGATGCGCGGCGGGTCGCCCAGCCGGTCGAGCGCGGCCTTGACGAACGACTCGGCCGTCGCCAGGTCGCCGAGCAGCAGGTGCGCGCGGGACCGCTCGACGTCGAGGCGTGCGAGCTCGATCTCCGACCCCAGCACGGCCAGGTCGGGGGCGGCGCGCTCGATGTGCTCGAGCGCCTCGCGCGGCTGGGCCGGCTCCGAGCGCAGCAGGAGCCACGCGTAGTTGAGACGCAGACGCGGCAGGTCGCGGTCCGGCTCGCCCTCCGAGAGCAGCGCGAGCGCGCGCTCGGTGTACCGCTGGGCCAGCTCGTAGTCGCGACGCTGCTCGGCGACGAGCGCGGCGTTCCAGTAGACGCTGCCCCGGCCGCGCGGGCTGCCCTGCGACTCCGCGAGCGCGATGAGCTCCGCCGCGCGGTGCGTCGAGTAGAGCAGGTCACCGCGCTCGACGTAGGCCCACAGCACCGTGGACGCGAGGCGCAGCTGCTCGTCGGTGCCGAGCAGGTCCGCCTCCTCGAGGTCCACGAGCACGCGCTCGCCGACCTCGACGCTGCGGTGCAGGTCGCCGGCCTCGAGGTAGGACGCCACGAGCGCCGTGGCGAGCGTCGCCGCCTCGACGTGGTGGTGGCGGGCGCGGGCGTCGGCGACGAGCGGCTCGAGGATCGCGACGGACTCCTCCAGCTCGCCGACCGCCTCGTGCGCGCGGGCCATCTCGCTGAGCGCCATGACGCGCAGCGAGGGGGTGACGACGTCGAGGTCCAGCGCCTTGAGCCGGCGCAGCGCTCCGGCTGCGTCGCCCTGCGTGAGGTCCAGACGTGCGTAGTCGATCTCGAGGCGGGTCCGCGCCTCGTTCGGTCCGTCCTCGCCGTGGCGCAGGTACTCGAGGGTCGTCCCGAGCCTGGAGGCCAGCACAGCGAGCGCGGAGTCGGTCGGTTCCCGGTGCCCGGCCTCGATCAGCGAGATGTAGCTGGGCGAGAAGGCCGACCCGGCGAGCGCCGTCTGCGAGAGCCCAGCGGCGAGCCGGGCCTCGCGTACCCGGTCAGCAATGGTCGTCATGGGAAGTCATTGTATGTGTGACGGTCGCCGATTGCATCACCCTCTGCCCGGCGAGTACCCGGGTGTCGTCCCGCCACGTCAGGGAGGCGTCCCGCGGGGCGTCGGCACCCGGGCCCTCGCCCGGTGGTGCAGAGGTCAGACGATCTGGCGGCAGCAGCCGGTCGCGCCACCCGAGAACGGCGTGATGACGGTGTCGTCGGCGAGGGCCGTACCGGCACCGAAACCGAGCGTGGCCAGCACCGCGACGATCGCGAGGGCGGACGAGAGGGGACGAGGCATGGTGAAGCTCCTGTCAAGCAATGCACGGACGTGGTCACCGTAATGATGACGGCCTGGACGGTGTGCTGTCTCCCGTTCCCCTCGATTCAGCACAGCGGGTGAAGTTCCGCGCGCGCACGCCGCGATCGTGCGCCTGCACGCGACCTCCCGAGAAATCCACCCGCGTACGAGCGGTTCACAGGCCGGGAGTTGTGGTGTCATAGATGCCATGACACCGGACGACGTCGACGGGCGTATCGCGCGGCTCGCCGCAGCCGTCGAGGCTGCGATCCCTGACTCGCTCCGCGACGAGTGGGAGCGGCGCGTCGGACGCGAGCCCGTGCTGGTCGCCCGCCAGGGCATCTTCTCGACCCACGGCCGCCCGTTCGCCTACCAGCTGTCGTACCGCGCACCCGGTCAGCACACACAGACCGCGCACTCCTGGAGCACCTACCAGCACGAGCGCGCGACGGCCCACGTGCTCGGCGCCACGTTCGGCCGCGCCGACCTCGAGCACGTCGCCCACGGGCGCCTCCTGTTCGTCCGCTGCCCGCGCGCCTACCTCATCGGCGACCTCGCCGTCCCGCGCCGGCCCGACCGCCTGGTCATCGAGATCACCGACACCGTGAACGTCGACTCCGCGGTCCTCGCGGGCGTCCGTCGCCTGCGGGAGGAGGGGTTCCGCATCGCGGTCCCCGGGTTCGTCAGCAACGCCGACCAGCGGCGCCTGCTCCCCCACGCCGACTTCGTGAAGATCGACGTCCGCGACCTCGACGTCGAGGGCCACCCCGTCGTCGACCTCGCGCGCTCGTACGGCGCGCTGCTCGTCGCCGAGTACGTCGAGAACGCCGACACCCTGCGGTACGCACGCGACCTCGGCTTCTCGCTGTTCCAGGGCAACCTCCTCGAGCGGGCCGGTGTCCTCGACCGCGCCGGCGCCCGCCCCGTCAGCCACTGACGGGAGCGTTCCCGGGCCCGGACGGCCCGCCTCGGTGACAGCCGCACGTGAGACCTGTCACAGGAATGGCAGAACCGCGTCATGATCGGGCGGAGCCGCCCTCTCATGAGACGTGACCATGCCCGCGCCGTCGCCGAGCGCACCGCCGCACCTGCCGGTCGCCCGGCAGCCGATCTGGACGACGTCCGGACGACTGCACGGTCACGAGTACCTCTACCGGTCGTCGGCGGGCCTGCCCGTCGGGGTCGACCGGTGGAGCGCACACCTCCAGGACGGCGCGACCACCGCCGTGCTCACGGCCCTCTTCCACGACGGCCCCCCGCCCGGCGACGCGCTCGCGTTCGTCAACGTCACCCGGTCCTTCCTCGTCCGTGACCTGCCGTTGCCGCCCTCCGCCGGGCGGCTCGTCATCGAGGTCGTCGAGAGCGTCGAGGCGGGACCCGACGTGCTCGACGGGCTGCTCCGGCTGCGCGCCGCCGGCTACCGCATCGCCCTCGACGACTTCGTCGCGTCACGCGACCAGCTCGCCATGCTCCGGTACGCCGACTACGTCAAGATCGACTGCCGCGACCTCGAGACCGGTGGCGACGAGCTCGTCCGCGTCGCGCGGGCCTTCGGCGCGCGGCTCGTCGCGGAACGCGTCTCCAGCAGCGCACGGCGCGCCCGGTGCGTCGAGCTCGGGTTCGGCCTGCTCCAGGGCGACGCGCTCGGGCGGGCGGTCACGCTCACGCTGTGACCTCCCCCCACGCCCGCGTCGGCCCTCGGTCGGCGCCGCGCACCCTCGAGGCGGGTCACAGCGACGCGTCGACGTCAGGCAGCCTGCCGCCGGGCCGGACGGACGGTTGCCCGGCGGCATCCGGGTGACGGGCACGACGGCAACCGGGTGACGCGACTGCGCCGACGTGCAGCATCCGGCGGTCCCGGGGGCCTCCACGCGGTGTCGCGCGACGCGGCAGGCGGCCTCGGACGACACGTCGGGTGGTGACGGCGCGCGTCACGCGGTGCAGGAAGGCACGTCAGGCGGTGCCGGACGACGCCGCCACGCGGAGGACGGCGCGCTCGACGGCGAACCGCGGGTCGCGACCCTCGCCCTTCACCTCGGCGTCCGCCTGCGCGACCGACGAGATCGCCGCCGCGAGACCCTCCGGCGTCCACCGGCGCAGGT
>NZ_JAAXOY010000103.1 GCF_012396155.1 Cellulomonas septica
GGGGACGATCGCGAACGGCCAGGGGTGGCGGCGGAGGGCCGGGCGGAGGCGGCCGACCTGGGCGAGCGCGGTCGCGACGAACGCGGTCGCGAGCAGCGCGAGCACTCCGGTGACGACGAGCCCCGCGCGCACGCCGAGCCACTCGGTGAGCCAGCCCTGCAGCAGCCCGCCGAGCGCGTGCCCGCCGAGCAGCAGCGGCGAGTACAGCGCGAGGACCCGCCCGCGGACGGGCTGGTCGGCGGTGAGCTGGACGAGGGTGTTCGCCGCCATGAGGAACAGCAGCGTCGCGCCCCCGACGACGGCGAGCATGACGAGGAAGACGGCGTGCGTCGGGGACAGGGCGGCGAGCGCCTCGGTGACGGCGAACAGCCCGGACGCGACGACGACGTTGCGGGTCCGCAGCCGCAGGAACCGCCCGCCGAGGACGACGCCGACGAACGCCCCGGCGGCGCTGACCGCGTTGTAGAGCCCGAACCCGGCGGCGCCCGTGTGCCAGACGTCCTGCGCGAACGCGGTGAGGACGACGGGCCCGTTCATGCCGAGCGCACCCATGAGCCCGGCGAGCACGATGACCCACGCGAGGCGTGGCCGGTCGAGCACGTACCGGATGCCCTCGCGGACCTGCCCACGGGCGCGGGGCACGCGCGGTGCGGGGTGCAGCTCGCGGGCGCGCATCGACGCGACGATCGCGACGACGCACAGCGCGACGACGCCGTTGACGGTGAACGCCCAGCCCTCGCCCCAGTGCGCGATGACGAACCCGGCGGCGGCCGGTCCGAGCAGCCCACCGGCCTGTCCGATCGCGTTCATGGTGCTGACGGCCTTCTGCAGACCCTGGTCGCCGACGATCTCGCTGACGAGCACCTGGCGCGACGGCTGGTCGACGGACGCGACGACCCCGAGCAGCACGGCGACGACGTAGAGGTGCCAGACGGCGACGACGCCGGTCAGCGTGAGGACGGCGAGGACCGCGGCGAGCAGCGCGTTGGCGACCTGCGCGACCTCGACGAGGCGGCGCTTGTCGTACCGGTCGGCGAGCAGACCGCCGAACGGCCCGACGACGAGCATCGGCAGGAACTGCAGCGCGACGAGCACGCCGACGGCCGCGGACGACCCGGTGAGCTCGAGGACGAGCCAGTCGGTCGACATGCGGACCATCCACATGCCGGTGCCGCCCAGCAGCTGGGCGCCGAGCAGGAGACGGAAGTTGACGAGGGACAGGACGCTGCGGCCCGACGAGCGCTCGCGGTCGTTCGTCGGCCCGCCGGGATGGTCGGCGGAACCCGTGGGGACGGTCCTTCCTCGGTCGATCGGACGTCGGTGCCCGCGTGTCAGGGCAGGCGCACGTGCTGCGGCCCGAGCTCGCCGACGGACGCGACGCCGAGCAGGGCCATGGTGCGCCGGACCTCGCGGGAGAGGATCTCGGCGGCCCGGTCGACGCCACGCTCCCCGCCGGCCATGAGGCCGTAGAGGTAGGCGCGGCCGACGAGCGCGGCGCGCGCGCCGAGGGCGAGGGACGCGACGACGTCGGCGCCGGACATGACGCCGGTGTCGACCCAGACCTCGGTGCGGTCGCCGACGGCCTCGGCGACGTCGGGCAGCAGGCGCAGCGGGACGGGTGCGCGGTCGAGCTGGCGGCCGCCGTGGTTGGACAGGACGATCGCGTCGGCCCCGGCGTCGGTGACGCGCCGGGCGTCGTCGACGGTCTGGATGCCCTTGATGATGAGCGGCCCGTCCCACGAGGCGCGGAGCCACTCGAGGTCCGCGATCGTCATGGTCGGGTCGAAGAGCTTGTCGAGGAGCTCGGCGACGGTGCCGTCCCACGTCGAGAGCGACGCGAACGTGAGGGGTTCCGTCGTGAGCAGGTTGACCCACCAGGCGGGGTGCGTCGCGGCGTCGAGGACGGTCTTGACGGTGAGCGCGGGCGGGATCGAGAAGCCGTTGCGGGCGTCGCGCAGCCGCGCACCCGCGACGGGCACGTCGACGGTGAGCATGAGCGCCTCGAACCCGGCGGCCTTGGCGCGGGCCATGAGGTCCTCGCCCGCGGAGCGGTCCTTCCACACGTAGAGCTGGAACCACTTGCGCGCGTCGGGAGCGGCGGCGGCGACGTCCTCGATCGACGTCGTGCCCATCGTGGACAGCGCGTAGGGGATGTCGCGGCGCTCGGCGACGCGGACCACGGCGCGCTCGCCCTCGTGGTGCATCATCCGCGTGAACCCCGTGGGGGCGAACGCGAACGGCTGCGCGGACGGCTTGCCCAGGAAGTCGGTGGTCGTGTCGACGCCCGACACGTCGTGCAGGATCGACGGCTGGAACTCGAGGTTGCGGAACAGCGACCGCGCGCGACGCAGGCTGATCTCGGCCTCGGCGGCGCCGTCGGTGTAGTCGAAGACCGACCGCGGGGTGCGCCGGCGCGCGACCGAGCGGAGGTCGGCGATCGTGAGCGCGTCGGCCAGGCGCCGGTCGGTCGCGTTGAGCGTGATCGGCTTGGGCCGCAGCAGCGGCTTGAGCTCGGACCACGACGGGATCTGGCGTTCGGTCACCGGGGGACTCCTGGGCGCGTCGTCGGGCTGCACGGAGGTGGGGCTGCGGTCCGGTGGGCCGCGGCCGGTAGTGCGGGTGCGGTGCTCCCGAGGCTACGGCGCCTCGGGTCGTGCTGTCTCCGGATCTCCGGTAAGCGCTCACCGGCGATGCTTTGAAACGATACACGCCGCGCCGCGCCCGGTCATCAGGCGAGTTGCGCAACTGGCGCGAGGCTCCCGTAGCGTGGAGGGCGGCCACCCGGTGTGGCGTGCGGCACAACGGCTTTGTAACGTTTCACTGCGCACCATTGACAGGGCTCCGAGGGCTCACCTACCGTCCGGAATGCGCTTTCACTGACCGAGCAAGGAGGCTCACCGACGATGAAGCGATCCCTCTGGAAGATCACCGCCGTCGCGGCGGTCGCCGCACTGTCCCTCACCGCCTGCGCCTCCGGCTCGGGTGACGACGACGCCGCCCCCAGCACCGACCCGACCGCCCCCGTCACCATCAACTTCACGTGGTGGGGCAACGACGACCGGGCCGCGCGCTACCAGGAGGCGCTCGACCTCTTCAAGGAGCAGTACCCGTACATCACGGTGCAGACGAGCTTCGCCGCGTTCCCCGACTACTGGACGCAGCGCTCCACCGAGGCCGCGGGCCGCAAGCTGCCCGACGTCATGCAGTTCGACCTGTCCTACCTGCGCGAGTTCAACCAGAACGGCCAGCTCCTCGACCTCGCCGAGTACGTCGAGGACGGCTCGATCGACCTGTCCGGCTACGACGAGACCCTCACCGAGTCCGGCGTGCTCGACGGCAAGACGATCGGCATCCCCACGTCCACGAACACGTTCGCGATGTTCCAGAACCCCGCCGTGATCAGCGCGACCGGCGCGGAGTTCCCGGACGACGCGGACTACACGTGGGAGGACTACAACGACTTCATCGCCGAGGCGTCCGCGGCCGGCGTCAAGACGGCTGACGGCTACCAGCTCTACGGTGCCGTCGACTACACGGGCACCTTCTGGTTCTTCATCCAGTGGCTGCTGCAGAAGGGCGTCACGCCGTTCGAGGACGACGGCACGTTCGGCTTCGACGAGGACGACGTCGTCGAGTTCCTCGACCTGACGGCCGACCTGCGCGCCGACAAGGCCGTCTACCCGATCGAGCGCGGCACGTCGCTGCTGCCCAAGGGCGGCTTCACGGTCAACGAGTCCGCGACCGAGATGAGCTGGGACAACTTCCTCGCCGCCTACGTGGCCGACTCCGGCACGCAGGACATCGCGCTCGCCCAGATCCCGTCGGTCGAGCCCGGTGAGAAGCACCTCTTCTTCAAGCCGTCGATGCTGCTGTCGGCCGGTGCGAACACCGAGCACCCCGAGGCCGCGGCCACGCTCATCAACTTCCTCCTCACCGACCCCGAGGTCGGCAAGATCTTCGGCACCTCGAAGGGCGTCCCCGCCGACGAGGAGCAGCGTGCCGCGGTCGAGACCGAGGAGGGCAGCGTCGACGCCCGCGTCATCGCGTACGAGGAGGCCGTCGCCGAGCAGGTGACCGAGTCGACCCCGATCCCGGTCAAGGGCTTCGGCACGATCGAGGCCAAGTGGAAGACGCTCGGCGAGGAGCTCGCCTACGGCACCATCACGCCGGAGGACTTCGCGTCGCAGTGGTTCAGCGAGGCGGAGATCGCGACCTCCTGAGCCGACCGGCACCCCGCCCGCACCATCCTCGCGGGCGGGGTGCCCACCGGCGGCCCGCACGCGGCCGCCAGCGGAACCCGCTCACCGACGAACGGAACGACCCGTGACCCTCACCGCCGAGGTGACCACGCCTCCCGCCGCCCCCGCGCCGCCGCCCGGCACCGCGCGCAAGCGCCGCAAGGCCGCCGAGACCCGTGCCGGGTACGCGTTCCTCGCGCCGTGGCTGCTGGGCTTCTTCCTCCTGACCGCCGGCCCGATGCTCGCGTCGCTGTACCTGGCGTTCACGAACTACAACCTGTTCGCGCCGCCCGAGTTCACCGGCCTCGAGAACTTCCGGCTCCTGTTCTCCGACCCGAGCTACCTCAAGGCGTGGCAGGTCACCGGGACGTACGTGCTCTTCGGGACGCCGATCAAGCTCATCGCCGCGCTCGCCGTCGCGATGCTGCTGAACAACCGGCGCCGCGGCAAGGGCTTCTACCGGTCGTCGTTCTACATGCCGTCGCTCGTCGGCGCGTCCGTGTCGATCGCCATCGTCTGGAAGGCGATGTTCATCGACAACGGCATCGTCGACCAGATCGGCCAGTTCTTCGGCGCCCCCGCCGGCGGGTGGGTCGGCGACCCGAACCGCACGATGCCCATGCTGATCCTGCTGACCGTCTGGCAGTTCGGCGCGCCGATGGTCATCTTCCTCGCGGGCCTCAAGCAGATCCCGAACGAGCTCTACGAGGCCGCGTCCGTCGACGGCGCCGGCCCGGTGCGCAAGTTCCGCAACATCACGCTGCCGATGCTGTCGCCGGTCATCTTCTTCAACCTGCTGCTCGAGACGATCCACGCGTTCCAGATCTTCGCGTCGGCGTTCATCATCTCGAACGGCACCGGCGGCCCCGCGCGGTCGACGCTGTTCTACACGCTCTACCTCTACCAGCGCGGTTTCCAGGACTTCCGGATGGGCTACGCCGCGGCGATGGCCTGGGTCCTCGTCGTCGTCATCGGCCTCATCACCGTGCTCTTCTTCCGCAGCTCGAAGTTCTGGGTGCACTACTCCGGGGAGGGCAAGTGACCACCATCGCCGCGACCCCCAGCGGTCCCGTCACCACCGAGCACAGCGACCAGCTGCGCCGCCGGCACCGCACGCGCGAACGCGTCAAGGGCGTCGGCTTCCACGCCCTCGTCCTCGCGATCGTCGTCGTGATCCTCTACCCGGCCGTGTGGATGCTGTCCTCGTCGTTCAAGCCGAGCAGCGACATCGTCGGCAACGTCAGCCTCATCCCCGACGCCGCGACGTTCGCGAACTTCGCCAAGGCGCTCGACGGCATCGGCGGCGTCTCGTTCTGGACGTTCTTCACCAACTCGCTGATCCTCGCGGTCGGCTCCGTCGTCGGGATCACGCTGTCCTGCTCGGTGTCCGCCTACGCGTTCGCGCGGATCGACTTCCCCGGCCGGAACGCGTTCTTCGCGCTCATGATCGGCACGCTCCTGCTGCCGTTCCACGTCGTGATCATCCCGCAGTACATCGTGTTCTCCCGGCTCAACCTGGTCGACACGTTCGTCCCGCTGCTCATCGGCAAGTTCCTCGCCGCCGAGGCCTTCTTCGTGTTCCTCATGGTGCAGTTCATGCGGAACCTGCCACGCGAGCTCGACGAAGCGGCTCGTATCGACGGCGCCGGGCACGTCCGGATCTTCACGTCGATCATGCTGCCGCTCATGAAGCCCGCCCTCGTGACGAGCTCGATCTTCGCGTTCATCTGGTCGTGGAACGACTTCTTCGGCCCGCTGCTCTACCTCAAGGACCCCGACCTGGCGACCATGCCGCTCGCCCTGCGGCTCTACGTCGACCAGACCACGACGTCCGACTACGGCGCCCAGATGGCCATGGCCGTCCTCGCGCTCGTGCCCGTGCTGCTGTTCTTCCTCGTGTTCCAGCGGTACCTCGTCGAGGGCGTCGCGACGCAGGGCCTCAAGGGCTGATGACGCGTGCGCAGCGGGGCGGTCCGGCTACGGCGGGGCCGCCCCGACGTGCGAGCCTGGTCGCCATGACGGAGACCGGCCGCCCCGAGGACCCGCGCCCCGACGGCGAGGAGCCCGACGACGACGGCACGCGCCCCGACGACCGCGCGCTGCTCGGCGGCGGACGCGTCGGCCTGTTCGGCGAGTCGCTCACCGTCGGCCTCGCCGTCTCCGTCCTGTCGCTGCCCGTCGTGACCGCGCTGCCCGCGCTCGCCGCGGGGATCGCGCACGTCCGCCGGCACGTCGACGGCCGCCCCGACACCCTGCGCGACCTCTGGGACGACTTCCGGCTCGCGTGCCGCGGCGTCTGGCTCGTGTCGGTCGGGTCCGTCCTGCTGCTGCTCGTGCTCGCGTTCAACGTCAGCCTCGCCGGCACCGGCGTGCTCCCCGGCGGCACCGGGGTGCGCGTGATCTCGGTCGTCGTCGCCGTCCTGCTGCTCGTCGCGCTGCTGCGCGCGGCCGCCGGGTGGACCCCCGGGTCCGTGTGGCGGCTCGTGCTGCGCGACGCCGGGCGCCGGACGGGCGACGACCTCACCGGCACGTTCCTGCTGGTCCTCGCGCTCGGGCCGTGCGGCGTCATCGTGTGGATGCTCCCGCCGCTCGTCGTCATCGTCCCCGGCCTGCTCGCCCTCGCGACGGTGGCGGTCGAGCACCGCGCCGTCGTCCGCCGCGGCTGACGTCGCGGGAGCCGTCGTCGCTGCCTCGGCGCCCGGAGCGACGGACGGCACGCCCTTCCCGACGACCTACTACCTCACGTGCCCGCCCGCGGTCGCGGCGGTGAGCACGCTCGAGGCGTCGGGGGTCATGAAGGACCTCACCGCGCGGCTCGCCGAGGACGAGGAGCTCGCCGCGGCGTACCGGCGGGCGCACGAGGCGTACCTCGCGGACCGCGAGGAGCTCGGTCACGTCGAGGAGATCGCCGGGATCTCGGCCGGCGGCATGCCGACGCGCGTGAAGTGCCTGCACGTGCTCGCGGGCCACGCGCTCGCGGCGGGACCGGGCGTCAACCCGATCGGTGACGAGGTCCTGGCGCTCGTGCGCGACGAGTGGCGCCCGGACCGCTGCACCTGCTGACCGCGTGCTCGTCGGGCACGCCGACGACCGCCGCGTCCCGGTCCACGGCGCACGCCTCGCGAGCGGACGACGACGACGTCCCGGGCGACGCGTGACAGGGACCTCGCGACGCACCCTCGACGGCGCGAGGTCCGGCGCGCCGGATGGGAGGATGTGCCGGTGACGCGTGTGGCTGCCATCGACTGCGGGACCAACTCCATCCGGCTCCTGGTGGCCGACGTCGACCCCGACGCCGGGACGCTGGTCGACCTCGACCGGCGCATGGAGGTCGTGCGGCTCGGCCAGGGCGTCGACCGCACGGGCCGCATCGCCCCCGAGGCGCTCGCGCGCACGCTCGACGCGGCCCGCCGGTACGCGGACGTGTGCGACGACCTGGGCGTCGAGGCGGTCCGGTTCGTCGCGACGTCGGCGTCGCGCGACGCCGAGAACCGCGCGGACTTCGTCGACGGCGTGCGCTCCCTGCTGGGCGTCGAGCCCGAGGTCGTCGGGGTCGACGAGGAGGCCGCGATGGTGCCCGTGTGGGTCCCGCTCGACGAGGCCGTGGACGCGGTGCTCGCGGGTCGCCTGCACAGCCCGACGACGGTCTCCGGGGTCCTCGCGGCTGCGGCCGCCCG
>NZ_JAAXOY010000104.1 GCF_012396155.1 Cellulomonas septica
CGGGGCGACGGCGGCGACGCGGTACGCCGACCCGGTGCTGCTGCTCGTCGCGTGCGCCGTGATCCTGCCCGTGCCGGTCGGGCTGCTGCGCGCCGCGTCGCGGGAGCTCCTGGAGGCGGCGCCGTCCGGCGCGGTGGCCGCGGCCCTCGCTGCCGCGGTCGCCGACGTGCGCGACCGGTTCGGGCTGCCCGAGCCCGTCGTGCGCGCGACGAAGCTCGGTCGCAGGCTCTACGTCGAGGTCGACTTCGTCGTCGAGCCGGGTACCTGGGACGTGGACGCGGAGGACCGGGTGCGGCGTGCGGTCGTCGACGCGCTCCGGGCGCTCGACGGGGACGTGTGGGCGACGGTCGAGGTCACCGCCGACCCGGACCTCGCCGCGTGACCGCCACGCGCGTCACTCCAGGTAGATCGACGCGCCCGGGCCGAGCGGGATGCCGAGCAGGTACCAGACGACGAGCAGCGCGCTCCACGTGACCAGCAGCGCCACGGTGTACGGGAGCATGAGCGAGATGACCGAGCCGACGCCGACCTTGCGCCGGTAGCGCTCGGCGAAGATGACGATGAGCGCGAAGTACGGCATGAGCGGCGTCGCGACGTTGATCGGCGAGTCGCCGACGCGGTAGGCGGCCATCGCGAGGTCCGGCGAGACGCCGAGCTGGATGAACAGCGGCACGAACACGGGCGCGAAGATGGCCCACTTCGGCACGACGCCGCCGATGAAGATGTCGATCACGGCCGTCATCGCGATGAGCCCGAGGATCAGCCAGACGGTCGACAGGTTCGCGGCCTCGAGCGCGTCCGCCATGCCCACCGCGGCGATCGTGCCGAGGTTCGAGTAGTTGAAGTACGCGATGAACTGGCTGATGACGAGCAGCAGGAAGATCAGGCCCGACAGGTTCGCGATCGTCTTCGTCATCGGGTTGATGACGTCCATGCTGCCCTTCACGGTGCCCGCGCCCTTGCCGTAGCAGAGCCCCATGACGAAGAAGAACAGCAGGATGAGGAAGATGATGCTGTTCAGCAGCGGGGAGTCCTCGACGAGGCTGCCCGTCTCGGGGTTGCGCAGCGGCGCGCCCGGCGGCAGCGACAGCGCGAGGACCAGCAGCAGGACGCCGAGGAGGCCCCAGAACGCCCACCGCAGGCCGTTGCGCTCCTGCGGGCTGAGCTCGCCGCTCGCCGCGGCGGGTGCGGGGCCGACCTCGGGGTCGTCGGACGCGGGGGCCTCCTCCTCGCGGCGGTAGGTGCCGAGGCGCGGCTCGACGAACTTCTCCGTCAGCAGGGTCGCGACGACCGCGACGAGGAACGTCGAGACGATCCCGAAGAAGAGGTTCCCGGTGATCGACACGTGCTGCGCGGGGTCGGAGATGGCCTCGTTGGTGATCTCGGTGAGCATCCCGTCCACGGGCGTGATCAGCAGGTTCACGCCGAACCCGCCGCCGACGCCCGCGAACGCGGCGGCGAGGCCGGCGAGCGGGTGGCGGCCGAGCGACGCGAACACCGCGGCGGCGAGCGGGATGAGGACGAGGTATCCGGCGTCGGTCGCGATCGACGAGATGACGCCGAGCAGCACGATCGAGAACGTCACGAAGCGCGGCGGCGTGACCTTGACGAGGCGCTTGATGAACGCCCCGATGAGCCCGACCTCCTCGGCGAGGCCGACGCCGATCATCGCGACGACGATGACGCCGACCACGCCGAAGCCGTTGAAGTTCGCGACCGCGGAGGTGAACACGAACCGGATGCCGTCGGCGTCGAGGAGGCTCTGCGCGCTGACGGTGACGGTCTCGACCTCGTCGGAGCCGAGTTGCGCCTGCTCGAACGTCACGCTGCTGCCCACGGCCTGGAACACCGCCGACAGCGCCATGATCAGCGCGATCAGCGCGAGGAAGATGATGACCGGGTGCGGGACCTTGTTGCCCGCCCGCTCGACCGCGTCGAGCACCTTCTGCAGCGCCCCGCGCTGCGCCACGGGCTCCTGGACGACGTCGCTCACCGCACACCTCCGGACGGCCGGCACGGGCGGGCCCGTCGGCCGGGCTCCCCCGCTCGCGACGCTAGAGCATCCCGGACCGATCCGGCGGACGACGTGCACGGGGCCGGCCGGTCGGCCTCGACGGCGGCTCGGTCGCACCACGCATACCAACTAGTCGGTTGGCTCTTCCGTCGGCCGCTCGTCGCGCGTAACGTCACCGATGACACGAGTCGTCGACTCGTCCGACTCCTGGGAAGGCACGTCGATGAAGATCCGACCCTCAGGCCGTCTCGCCACCGTCCTGCTCGCCGCCGCCCTGGCCGGGATCGCCCCGGCCGGCGCCTCCCCCGCGCTCGCCGCGGACAACCCCTACGAGCGCGGCCCCGCACCCACCACCGCCTCCGTCGAGGCGGTCCGCGGGCCGTTCGCGACATCGTCCACGTCCGTGTCCCGATGGCTGGTCAGCGGGTTCGGCGGCGGGACGATCTACTACCCGACCGACCGCTCGCAGGGCACCTTCGGCGCGGTCGCCATCTCGCCCGGGTACACCGCGCGGCAGTCGAGCATCGCCTGGCTCGGCGACCGGATCGCGTCGCAGGGGTTCGTCGTCTTCACGATCGACACGACGACGACGTCCGACCAGCCGTCGTCGCGCGGCGACCAGCTCCGTGCGGCGCTGCGCTACCTCACGACCAGCAGCGCCGTCCGCGACCGCGTCGACGCCACCCGCCTCGCCGTCGCCGGTCACTCCATGGGCGGTGGGGGCACTCTCGAGGCCGCGAAGGACGACCCGTCGCTGCGCGCCGCGATCGCGCTCACGCCGTGGAACCTCGACAAGACGTGGCCCGAGGTCAGCACACCCACGCTGATCGTCGGGGCGCAGAACGACTCGATCGCGTCCGTCACCACCCACGCCGAGCCGTTCTACGCGTCGCTGCCCGCGACGACGCCGCGGACCTACGTCGAGCTGCGCGGCGCGAGCCACTTCGCGCCCAACACGTCGAACACGCCCATCGCCCGCAACGCCATCGCGTGGCTCAAGCGGTTCGTCGACCAGGACACCCGCTACACGCAGTTCCTCTGCCCGCCGCCGTCGGGCCTCGCCTACTCCGAGGTCCGCAGCAGCTGCCCGTTCTGACGGTCGCCGTCTCCCCGCGGGCGAGCCCGTGAGCAGGCGCCCCGTGGCCGCGGCAGGTCTCGCCGCGGCCACGGGTCGGTACCGATCCGACACACCCCCGCCTCAGCCGACCCTCGCGCAGCAGACTCGGGCGCATGTCTCCACCGACGCCGGACAGGCCCGCGCGCGGCCCGTCCGGACCCCCTCGCGCCCGCCCCGTCGCATGGACGACCGGCGCGCGACGGCGCGACCCCCTCGACGCCACGACCGTCGTGGTCCTGTCGCTGGGCGCGCTCGCGCTGCTCGTCACGGTCATGACGTGGGTCGCGATCGCGGTCTTCGGGATGCTCGCCGCGCCGGACCGAGGAGAGCCCCCGCCCGACGTCCCCTCACAGACGGAGCCCGGGCGCGGGTAGGTATCTTGATGTCGAGATACCTACCCGGACCGGAGGCCTCGATGTGGGACCCGGAGCAGTACGCGCTGTTCGCCTCGCACCGCGGGAGGCCGTTCGTCGACCTCCTCGCGCGCGTCGGTGCCGAGCGGCCGCGGCTCGTCGTCGACCTCGGGTGCGGTGACGGGCCGCTGACGCTGAGCCTGACGCGGCGCTGGCCCGGGGCGCGCGTCGTCGGGCTCGACTCCTCGCCGCAGATGCTCGACGCCGCCCGCGTCCTCGACACCGACCGCCGCGTCGAGTGGGTGCAGGCCCGGGCCGAGGAGTGGGACCCGACGACGCTCGGCGCACCGGTCGACGTCCTCGTCACGAATGCGGCGCTCCAGTGGGTCCCGGGACACCTGGACCTGCTGCCGCGCTGGGTCGACGCGCTCGCCGACGACGGCTGGTTCGCGATGCAGGTGCCGTCGAACTTCGACGCCCCGTCGCACGCGCTCATGCGCGAGGTCGCCGCCCGGCACCCGCGCGCCGAGGACCTGCTGCCCGTCCTGCACCGGGCCGCCGCCGTCGCCGCGCCGACCGACTACCTGGGGGTGCTCGCGTCGCTGGGGCTCGACGCGGACGTCTGGCAGACGACGTACGAGCACGTGCTCGACCCCGAGGGCGTGCAGCGCTCACCCGTGCTCGAGTGGGTGCGCGGCACCGGGCTGCGGCCGGTGCTCGACGTGCTCACCGACGACGCCGAGCGCGCCGCGTTCCTCGACGACTACACCGCCGCGCTCGACGCGGCATACCCGCGGCAGCCGTGGGGCGTCGTGCTCGGGTTCAGACGCACGTTCGCGGTGGGGCACCGGCCGCCGGGCCCGCGAGAACCGGGGCGGCGCCGGCGCCTGGGCCGCGCGTGATCGCCGGGACGGTCAGCGCCGCGGACACGCGCGACGGGCGGCGTCAGCGGTTGACCATCGACATGCCGGCGTCGTTGTAGCGGTTGCCCGCGACGCCGACGCGCGCGGCCAGCCCGTCCAGGTCGGCGACCTCGTCGGCGGACAGCGCGAGCGCCGTCGCGCCCGCGTTCTCGGCGACCCGCTCGATGCGGCGCGTGCCCGGGATCGGCACGACCCACGGCTGCTGCGCGAGCAGCCACGCGAGCGCGACCTGGCCGGGCGTCGCGTCCTTCTGCTCGGCGAGCGCGCGCACGTGGTCGACGAGCGCCTGGTTCGCGGCACGGTTCTCGGCGGTGAAGCGCGGGACGCGCTGGCGGATGTCGTCGTCGGCGAACGTCGTGGACGCGTCGACCGTGCCTGTCAGGAACCCCTTGCCGAGCGGGCTGAACGGGACGAACCCGATGCCGAGCTCGGCGCACGTCGGCAGCACCTCGGCCTCGGGGTCGCGGGTCCACAGCGAGTACTCGCTCTGCACGGCCGCGACCGGGTGGACGGCGTGCGCGGCGCGGATCGTCGCGGCGCTCGCCTCGGAGAGCCCGAACGCGCGGACCTTCCCGGCGGCGACCAGCTCGCCGACCGTCCCGGCGACGTCCTCGATCGGCACGTCGGGGTCGACGCGGTGCTGGTAGAAGAGGTCGATCACGTCGGTGCGCAGTCGCCGGAGCGACGCGTCGGCGACGCGGCGGATCTGCTCGGGCCGGGAGTCGAGCCCGGCCATCTGCCCGTCCTCGATGTGCCACCCGAACTTCGTCGCGACCACGACCTGGTCGCGGACGGGCGCGAGCGCCTCGCCGACGAGCTCCTCGTTGACGTACGGGCCGTACACCTCGGCGGTGTCGACGAACGTGACGCCCAGGTCGACGGCGCCGCGCAGGACGCCGATCATCGCGTCGCGGTCGCCGGGGTTGGGGCCGTAGCTCATCGACATGCCCATGGCGCCGAGGCCGACGGCGGAGACGCGCAGGTCGGGTCCGAGGGAGCGGGTGTGCATGGTTCCTCCTGGTGGTGGTCGTCGGGACGACGGGGAGCGCCGTGCCGACGAGCGGCACGCGCTGGGGGTCAGGGCGGACGACGCCTAGCGCGGGTGGGGCGACGCGGGGTGCGTCGTGGTCGCGGCGGCCGGGGTCGCCGCCCAGCTCGCGAGCAGACGCAGCGCGTCGGCCGTCGGGCTGCCGGGGGTGGCGGTGTAGACGAGCAGCGTCAGGCCGGGTGCCTGCGCGATCGCGAGGGTGTCGTACAGGAGCTCGAGCTCCCCGACGACGGGGTGGTGGATGCGCTTCGTGCCGCCGCGGTGCAGGTGCACGTCGTGGCGCGCCCACAAGGACCGGAACTCCTCGCTCCGGGTCGAGAGCTCGCCGACGAGGTCCTGCACGTGCCGGTCGTGCGGGACCCGGCCCGCGGCCGCGCGCAGGATCCCGACGGTGTCGTGCGCGGCACGGTCCCAGTCGACCCAGAAGTCGCGAGCCGCGGGGTCGAGGAACGCGAAGCGCGCGTGGTTCGGCGGGCGGCGGTCGTCGTGCGACGGCCCGGCGAACAGCGGGTCGTACAGCGCGCGGCCCAGCGGGTTCCACGCGAGCAGGTCGAGGTGGTCGTTGCGGACCACGGCCGGCGTGCCGGTCACGGCGTCGAGCAGCAGACGCACGCTCTCGGGGACGGCCACGGGCGGTCGGCGTCGCGTGCGTCCGGGACGGCTGCCCGCGCCGCGCGCGAGGTCGTGCAGGTGGAGCCGCTCGGCCTCGTCGAGCTGCAGCGCGTCGGCGAGCGACGCGAGCACCTGCTCGGACACCCCGCCGAGGTTCCCGCGCTCGAGACGCACGTAGTAGTCGGCGGACACCCCGGCGAGCATCGCGACCTCCTCGCGGCGCAGCCCCGGGACGCGACGGTTCGACCCGTACGCCGTGAGGCCCGCCTGCTGCGGGGTGATCCTCGCGCGGCGCGACGCGAGGAAGTCGCGGATCTCGTCGCGGTTGTCCATGCCGTCGACGCTACGTCCGCCCGGCACGGCGAGGGAGGTCCTGCGGGTACCCGTCACGACAGGCACTCCCGGGCGGGTCGGGGTCATGGTGGTCTGGGGAGCGTCACCCGACGCGTCGTCTGGAAGGACCGCACGATGGAGCACCTCGACCTGCCGCCCACCACGAAGGGACCTGCCGCCTGGTTCACGGGCGACGTCTGGTTCGACGTCCTCGCCGCCCCGCCCGCGCCGTCCCGCCTGCGCGTCAACCGCGTGCGGTTCCCGCACGGCCTGGCACCGGCACGCCGCCGGTCAGGCGCTGCACGTCACGCAGGGCGTCGCCCGCGTCGGCACGCGCGACGGTCGCGTCCTGACGCTGCGTCCCGGCGAGTCCGTGTGGTGCCCGCCCGACGAGTGGCACTGGCACGGCGCCGGGCCCGACGCGTTCATGGAGCACCTCGCCATGTGGGAGACGAACACCCCCGACGGCGGCGCGACGTGGGCCGACCCCGTGACCGACGAGGAGTACGGCCGATGAGCGGATGGACGCCCGACGAGCTCGCCGTCGTCGGGTCGACCGACGAGCTGCGGGTCGCGTCGTACCGGCCCGACGGCACGCTGCGCCCGGGCGTCACGATCTGGGTCGTGCGCGCCGGCGACGACGTCTACATCCGGTCGGCGTACGGCCCGGGCAACGGCTGGTTCCGGCGCGCGCAGGCGTCCGGGACGGGCCGCGTGCAGGTCGGCGGGCTCGAGAAGGAGGTCACGTTCGCGGCGCCCGCACCCGACGTGCACCCCGCGCTCGACGCCGCTTACCACGCGAAGTACGACCGCTACGGCGCGCGGATCGTCAACACCGTCGTCGGCCCGTCCGTCGTCGACGTGACCCTCCGCCTCGACCCCCGCTGACCACGCCCTACGCTGCGGTCGTGCTGCTCGACGACGACACCGGCTCGCTGGTCCTCCGCACGCGCGCGCCGCAGGAGGAGGTCGTCGTCGCCTTCTCGGGCCGCGACCGGCCGTTCGGCCCCGACGACGTCGTCCTCGACCTCGTCGTGCGGCTCGAGGCCGCGCACCTCAGCGCCGAGACCCTCGTCCGGACGCTCGAGGGCAGCGGGCTCCCCGAGTTCCTCGCCGGGCTCGCCGCGGACTTCGCGGGGTGGGACGGCGCGCGGACGTGGCGGTCGCTCGACGGCGACCTCACCGTGTCGGCGACGTTCGGCTCCGGCGGGCACGTCACGCTCACGTGGGGGCTGCACCACGCCGACGTGCTCGGGGGTCGCTGGCGCGCGGCGGCCGACACGACGGTCGAGGCGGGCGCGGAGATGGTGGCGCTCGCCGACGCCGTGGCCCTGTTCCTGTCGCCCGGTCGCCCGTAGGGGCGGTCAGCGGCCGGCCCTAGGCTCGAGCGGTGCTCCGCCTCACCGACGCCCAGCTCGCGTTCGTCACCGAGCGCCACCTCGCGACGCTGA